>JALVXW010000284.1 GCA_027038155.1 Sulfurovum sp. | reverse complement strand
CTTTGTGCAGGGTTGCCATTTCTCATTACCAAAGGGGTCTCAGAAGACTATATTTATGCAACAGAAAAAGATGTAGGTGTGGTGGTTGATGATTTTGTCAAAGAAGAGATTAAAAACGCATGGAGTGAGATAAAAGCATATTTGGAAAGAGACAAAGAGTCACTACGTAAACACTGTAGAGAGGTTGGCTTAGCCTATAGGGGTTTTGATGTGTTAAACGAGAAGTTTAAAAGTGCTTTGGTATCATTAACCAGTAAACAATAAAAGAGAAAATATGTTAAACAATAAAACCATTTTAATCACTGGGGGAACAGGCTCGTTTGGGCGTGCTTTTGTAGGGTATCTGTTTCAACACTATCCACAAGTAAAACGTGTGGTTATTTTTTCCAGAGATGAACAAAAACAGTTTCAGATGGCTACGACCTTTTCTTCTAAAGCGTATGCCATAAAGTATATGCTTGGAGATGTACGAGACAAAGAGTCTCTTCAAAAAGCGATGAGAGGCATAGATATTGTGATTCATGCTGCTGCCATGAAGCATCTGCCTGCATCGGAACAAAACCCCATGGAGTGTGTCAAAACCAATATCCTTGGGGCTCAAAATGTGATAGATGTGGCATTAGAACAGGAGGTAAAACAGGTCGTAGCTCTCTCTACAGATAAATCTGTCCATCCTCTCAATGTCTATGGTGCATCTAAACTCTTGCTTGAAAAACTTTTTTTGTTTGCAGATGCACAGAAAATGGAGCAAGAGATTCAGTTTTCGGTAGTGCGTTATGGCAACATTTTTGGAAGTAAAGGTTCTGTCGTGCCATTTTTTATCAACAAAAAAGAGGAGGGTGTATTGCCTATTACCCACCCAGAGATGACACGTTTTAGCATCACCCTTCAAGAGAGCATAGCGTTAGTAATGTTTGCACTCCAAAAGGGCTGGGGCGGAGAGATAGTCATTCCACAAGCCCCCTCTTATCGTATCTTAGATGTGGCAAAAGCTGTTGCCCCAGAAGCCACCATAGAGAGAGTAGGGCTCCGTCAAGGAGAGAAGATAGATGAGGTACTCTTCTCTGCTCTTGAATCTTACAATACGGTAAAGCGTGAGGGTTACTATGTGATTTGCCCCTCTGAAGGGTTATGGGATAAAGAGCAATACATAGAAAAAACAGATGCCAAACCTGTAGAGCAGGGAGTTGCGTATGACTCCAAGCACAATCCGCTGTTTTTATCTGTTGATGAGATAAGAAGACTTGTAAAGCATGAACAACTGGGTTAATGAGTGATGTCTAAACCTTTAGTCTCCATCATTATGCCAGCATACAATGCCCAAAGCTATATTGTTGAAGCGATAGCGTCGGTACTGGAGCAGTCTTATACACACTTTGAACTCATAGTCATAGATGATGGTAGCACAGATAATACGCTCACTCTTGTAAAAGGTTTTGATGATCGTCGTATCGTACTCAAGCATCAAGCAAATGCAGGAGTGAGTATGGCGAGAAATTTGGGATTGTCTTTAGCTTCAGGGGAGTATATCACTTTTTTGGATGCAGATGATGTATTTCCCAAAGAGAGTTTGGCAGCGAGAGTCGCCTATTTAGATAAAAACCCACATATCGCTGTGGTAGATGGAGAGATAGTAGTAAAAGATGCAACCCTTTCTACAACACTACGCACCTATAGTCCTTACTATC
>JALVXW010000283.1 GCA_027038155.1 Sulfurovum sp. | reverse complement strand
ATGAAAAATCGCTCTTGCAGTGGCTGGAGCGACAAGGATTGAGTGTTGAAGTACGAAAAAAGAGTCAATACTTTTGTAAAAACAGTGCAAAAGATTTGGTCAATCTACTTAGCCATGCTTCCAAACACCAGACAATCAAATGCAATGAAAAGGTCATAGAGGTTACAAAAAAAGATAGGCTTTTTAATGTGCAAACGGAGTCTCAAATCTATAAGGCTTCTAAGGTAGTTGTGGCATCAGGAGGGTTGAGCTTTCCTCTGTTGGGTGCTAGTGGTATAGGGTATGAGATAGCCAAAACATTTGGACACACTATCGTCAATACAGCACCTGCATTGGTGGGCTTTACGGTGCAAAAAGAGCAGTTTTTCTTTAAATCACTCTCTGGGCTCTCTACCGATGTGACCATAACCGTAGAAAAAGAGCGTTGCACAGGGGCGATACTCTTTACACACAAAGGGTTAAGCGGTCCAGCGGTGTTAGATGCTTCGCTTTATTGGAAAAAAGGCAAAATTACTATAGATTTCCTAGGAGACTTCTCGTTGAAAGCAGTAGAGGGGAGTAAAAAGCAAATATCTTCTCTATTGCCTCTACCTAAACGACTTACTAAGGCATTTTTGGTAGAATTAGGGTTAAAAGATAAAGCCTATAGAGATTTTACGCAAGAAGAGCGTGCTATTTTGGAGACACTTAACGCCTATACGTTTGCACCTGCTGGTACATTTGGGTACACAAAAGCAGAGGTAACCAAAGGGGGCGTAGAGACTTCAGAGGTAGATGCTCAGACAATGATGAGCAAAAAAGAGGAGGGGCTTTACTTTTTGGGTGAAGTTTTAGATGTCACGGGGAGACTCGGAGGCTATAATTTTCAATGGGCTTTTTCGAGTGCATACTGTTGTGCAAAAGCTATCAAAAAGGGGAAAAAATGAAGATGAGTTTGCATCATCTGTTGGTTGTTGTGGCACTACTGCTACTAAACGCTTGTACCAGTACACCAGACAAAGAGGGGTGGAGAGTAGAGCAGAAAAATGAGTTTTTACAGATACTTAAAACAGACAAATACCTCTCTATATGCAGTAAGGACAGAGGGCTTTATGAGGCGATACAGCAAAATCATGACTCTATTTTGATGAGTCGTATGCTTATAACGTATGCTGAAAATCTTGCAAATGGGTGTATCGATTTGGAGAAGTTTCAGGCACGACAAAAAGCACGTAATACAATAGAGTTTTCATCAAAATATACCACCTATCTACAAGAGGTAAACCAAAAACGCATCATGATGCAGCTGAAAGCAGGGCAAAGCATTGAGCAGATACTCCAGCCCTATATGCCTGAGTATGCTCAGTTTTTTCTTCTTTTGAAGTACTATCATGGGCTGATGCATAATACTGATACATCTGAAGCACTGCTTCATAAAATACGCCTGAATGTTGAGAGAATAAAGCTAATGAAGCCAGGATTGGGAAGTAACTATGTGCTTGTAAACATCCCTGAGTTTAAAGTGCGGGTGATAGAGAACAACCAAACCTCCCTAAGTATGCGTGTGATTACAGGAAAAAGAAGCAAACAGACCCCTATCTTTTCAGCAGATTTGCAAATGATTGTACTGAATCCTACATGGAATGTACCAGATAGTATTGCAAGGCATGAGATTATCCCCAAGGTATTAAAAGACCCTAACTATTTGAAAAAA
>JALVXW010000282.1 GCA_027038155.1 Sulfurovum sp. | reverse complement strand
ATGCGTCCTTTCTCTCCAATATTTCCAGGATTAAAACGGATACAATCCACCCACTTGGCCGCTTCAAGTGCCAATTTGTAGTTAAAATGTATATCTGCAATAATCGGTAAAGAGACCTGCTTTTTTATCGCCTCTAAAGCCAAAGCATCTTCCATTTTGGGCACTGCCACACGCACCATATCTGCCCCTGCAAAATGCAAACGGTTTATCTGCTCTACTGTCGCTGCTACATTGTGTGTATCAGAGTAGGTCATTGACTGCACACTTATAGGTGCATCACCCCCTACAGCGACATTGCCGACGTAAATCTTCTTGGTTGGATAGCGACTCTTCATTATGCACGCTCCATTGAAGAGAGTGAATAGTGAATAGTGAATAGTGAATAGTTAATCATTTATTTTCTCTTTTGTGGTATTTATGGTACTTGTTAACATTTTTATTAATGCTTCCACATCATTAAAAATACTTTTAGACATTTTTTCGGTAATATAGCCACAATCAGTTAAAAGCCTAATCCAATATCTACTTTCATTAGCTTCTTTTAGACTAATATACATCTTGTTTATAAAATCTGCTTTAGATTGTGCATATTGTGCTTCTGCAATTAAAGCACCAATTGCTGTACCTGAACGCAGTAGCTGCTTACTTAAGATAAACTCTTTTTTCTCTTTTGTCAAATATGCACTTAGCTTAACAATCCGAATAGCAAATTTATAACTTTTATCAACCAATATACTCATAAAATTATTTTATCTAAAAAATCCACTATTCACTATTAACTATTCACTATTCACTTAGAATTTTCAAGAAAACTCCACCGGATCCATATCTATCTCTATCTCACGACAATCCACACTGTGCAACGCTTTCAATAAGGGCACCCTGTTTTTAGCCCTAAGCAAAATATGAAACCTAAATTTATTGGCTATTTTCTCTATGGGGGCTTTGCCACTTCCTACAATCTCCACCTCTTTAAAGGCTTTGAGTTTTGTCACGGTATCGAGTGTGATTTTACTTGCTTTGGCTTCATCTTTGTGTGCGATGAGTACGCGTGCCAATGAGACAAAAGGTGGGTAGTCTGCCATCTCTAAAAAGGCTAACTCATCTTTGATAAAGAGCTCATAATCGTGCAAATATGCTTTAAAAAACTCTGCATCGCCTGTTTGCACCACTACCTCTGCTTCACTGCTTCTGCCACTACGCCCTGCAATTTGAAAAAAGAGACTCATGGCACGCTCTTTGGCTCTGTAGTCTGCAAGCCCTAGAATGTAGTCCAGTCCCATAATCACACTCAATGTAATATTGGCATAGTCATGCCCTTTGCTGAGCATCTGTGTACCCAACAACACATCACTCTCTCCCGATTCAAAACGCTTTAACGCCTCTTTGAGCTTCTTGGGTGTGGTAATGCTGTCTTTGTCAAACTGCTCTATCTTGATACCCTCTATGGCACTACCGATAAGCTCTATGGCTTCTTGGGTACCCATACGTTCACTCGTAAGCGGTGTATGTCCGCACTGGGTACAGGTGTCTGCTATGGCTTCTGTAAAGTTACAGTAGTGACACTTGAGATGTTTTTTGTTTCTGTGTAGTGCCATGCCTACAGAGCAGTAAGGACAAAGATGTGTCTTTCCGCAGGCTTGACAGTAGAGGTACTTAAAGTTCCCCCGTGTAGGCAAAAACAGAAGTGATTGTG
>JALVXW010000281.1 GCA_027038155.1 Sulfurovum sp. | reverse complement strand
CTAGGCTAGGCACTCTTTTGAAACCCTAGCCGTAGCTAAGGTGAAAAAGAGTAACAACGCATAGAGGAAAGCTAGAGATGCCCAAAGGGTGGGCTTTGCAAACGCAATCTTGCACAAGATATTTACTGCGTCTTAGCTATGGCTAGGACTCATAAATCTCTTGCACAATCTCACATTTGCAAAGCCCATTGTGGGTATTACCTATTATTAGAGGTTCCCTATTGTTTTACGTATTTTAACACAGTAAATATTAGCTTTTAACTCTTTTGGCTATAATCACGTTAATACTATACAAGGAAATCAACGTGATTGGAATCGTCGATTACAATATGGGCAACCTAGCCTCTGTGATAAATGCTTTTGCCAAAGTAGGTGCAGATGCCAGACTAGAGAGTGACCCAAACAAACTTGCCAGCTATGACAAACTCATTTTACCAGGAGTTGGTGCTTTTGGAGATGCGATGGAGCATCTAAAAAGCAACGGTATGGATGAGGCTATTAAAGCCTATGCCAACAGTGGCAAACCTCTCCTTGGTATTTGTCTTGGTATGCAACTACTCTTTGAAAGCAGCGAAGAGTTTGGAGCCAACGAGGGCTTAAGTTTGATTGAAGGCAAAGTAGTAGCTTTTGATGAGTCAAAGTTTGACCACAAACTCAAAGTACCTCATATGGGATGGAATGAGCTCTTTCAAGTGAGCAACGAGCAGCGAGCAGTGAGCAGTGAACTTTTTAATGGTTTAACAAATGATTTCTATCTCTATTTCGTGCATTCATACCACGCAGTATGTGATGACAAGTACGCCATAGGTAAAACACATTATGGCTACGAGTTTGTAAGTGCCGTACAAAATGGCAACATCTACGGCATTCAGCCTCACCCAGAGAAGAGCCATGAGAATGGTTTGAAGATAATAGAAAATTTCGCAAAGCTGTAGGGTGGGTTTTCCAACCCACCTAAACACGATATAATAACCAAACCAAAAGGTGGGCAAGAATGCACCACCCTACGAGGAGACACCATGAACAAACATTTCATAAAAAACATAGAAATCAAAAATTTTAAATGTTTTGAAGACTTTAAAGCTGAGGGCTTTGGTCGTGTCAATCTTATTGGTGGGAAGAATAATGTGGGGAAGACGGCTTTTATGGAAGCATTATTATTTAATAGTTCTATCAATGAAAATTCCCTAGATAGTTTTATTAAGGTTTTAATTTCTATTCAAGTTTTTAGAAATTATGGATTTTTATACGATCTAGAAAAAGCAAATAATAATGAATATATGAAACTTGTTCTATCTTTCTTAAAAGAATATTTAAATGCTTCAATAAAATCTAAAAAAAATAAACTTTCTATTAATTTTAGCAAAGAGTTAAATATCTTACTAAATAATACAAACTATAAAAGTGATGATTTCAATTCTATCTTTATGAATACTGAAATTTCTATAACTTATAATTTCATATCTAGTATTTTTATTAGTAGCCATCAGTTAGTAGATTTATATGATGGAATAAAACTTTTAAGAAAAAGAAAAGAAGTTAATAATTTTATTAATATTTTTGATATAGATCTAAGTGAATATGATATTATTGATAATATGCCTGTATGTTTCTCTGAAAAATTAAATAGTTTTGTCAATCTGGATGCTTATGGGAATGGTCTAAAAAGATATATCGCATATGTATGTGCTATATGGGCAAATAAAGATGGAT
>JALVXW010000280.1 GCA_027038155.1 Sulfurovum sp. | reverse complement strand
TACGAAAACCCAAACCATAATTTAACAAAAAAGCCATCATCCCATACAAAAGTGTATGACACATCTTATCACCATAAGGAATATGCCCGACTACTCTAAAAGCAAAGTTATAGTCAGCTGTATCTGCTAGAAATATGATGTAGCTTATGAGGATGAAGAAGCTTAGGGGTAAGAATACTCTTGGTTGTAGATGAATCATGCATAATCCTTCATTAATTTTTTCACATTTTCTGTATTGACCATCGCCCCCATCTTCTCAAACAGAGCATAATACCCCAGCAAGGTACGGTCAAGAAAGAGATACTCTTCATTGACTTGATGTACAGAGTGGTACTGCTTTTTTTGTACCTCAAAGACGGCTTCAAAACCTCTTTTTGAAAAGTCATGATGTACTTTAAAGTCATAGCTCTCTCCTCTAAGAGGCTCAATGTAAAGTCTATCTAGTGGGTTGATGACCTCTTGGTAGAAATGGAGCATCTTTTGAGGTGTCTCTTTTTTTATCATGCCCAATTGATAGTAGTGCTCTACCAATACTTCATCTTCTGCCCCTGCAAGCAGGTCAAGGTGTAAAGCGTTGTAACTTTGTAAAAAATCATTGTCAATCTTCTTGACGCATCCAAAATCAATAAGCCCTAGTTTTCCTTCGTCTAAAAAAAGAAAGTTCCCAGGGTTAGGGTCTGCATGAATACGTTTTAGTGTGTAAAGCGAGACAAAAAAGTTGTCAAAAATTAACTGTGCATAGGCATTTTTTTGTTTTTGGGTTGGGTTGCTAGCAAGATAGCTCTCAAAGTCCAGCCCTTCTAAAAATGAGGTCGTAAGTACTTTTTCTGATGAGAGTTTGGGATATACTTGCGGAATGACAATCTTTTTATTTTCTAGATACTCTTTAAAAAAAGTAGCATTGGCTGCCTCAAGTTCATAGTCTACCTCTTCATAGAGTCGTCCTTCTATTTCTGAGATAATATGGTCTATATTTTGCCCTTTGGCAAAGCGTTTGAGTCCAAAGTGTATGAGACTCATATCTGACTCTATACTTTTTTTGATACCAGGGTATTGCACTTTAACTGCTAGAGATTCATTATTTTTGGTAGCTAGATGTACCTGTCCTAAAGAGGCAGCTGCAAAGGCTTCCATATTGAAATTATCAAAGGCATCTTGTGGGTATGCACCCAGTTCAGTTTTAA
This sequence comes from Sulfurovum sp., assembly GCA_027038155.1. Lineage (GTDB taxonomy): Bacteria > Campylobacterota > Campylobacteria > Campylobacterales > Sulfurovaceae > Sulfurovum. The sequence continues at coordinate 6,818 of JALVXW010000280.1, read as the reverse complement.
TGATTTTACGTACAAGGGCTTTGTTGATAGTGGGGATAGCATTGAAACTTTTGCTTATTTTTTCCAAATAGGCAGGAGGCAAAAAAGGCATCCCTAGGGCTACTTGTTGTGCTATTTTTACAGATACTCCTTTGAGTTCACCTAAAGCATCGAAGATTACATCGGCTACCTCTTCATGATTTTTGGTTTTATCTCCACCAGTTATGAAACACTTACTTTTTTTCGCACCGATTTTGAGTAGTGCTTTACCTACTACTTTTCCACGTGAGAGTCTGCCTGTTGGAAGTGCCTTATCCATGAAGCACCTCTCCTAGTTTGCGTTTTATCTTGCCAAATGACTCTTTTTTGGTGGCAAATTTTTGTAGGCTTGAAAGCATATGTGTTTTAAAAAAGAACACTCCCAGGTCACTTGCTTTACTAAGAATGTCAGAATGCAACACCGCTTCAGCCAAGCCCAAAGAGTGGTCTATAAACTGAGTGGTATTCTCAAACATCTCACTGTCATCTTTGACCCAGTAGGCTACTACCATGATGTAGTAATCCCAAAAGAGTTTTGGCAGATGCTCTTTAAAGGGAGGCTCTGCTATCTCCTCAGCTTCTATGGCAATGTTCAGCATCTCTTCTACAGTCTCTATAAAGAGTGCATTGGTCTCATAGAGCTTGCCCATTTTGAGCCCTGAAGCATGAAAGACCATATCGGCTATTTGTACAATAAACTCTCTGTCTTCTAAGTAGAGTTCCAATTCAGTCTCTATAAGCGTTTGAAGTTGCTCACGTAGTGTATAGGTATGAAAATCTTCTATCTCTTGTATGGTGGCTACAGCCTCTTTGTGCTTTTGTTCTATATAGGCATAAAGGAGTTTCTCTTTTGAGGGAAAGTAGTTATAGATAGTAGGGTTGCTCACCCCAGCATTTTTAGCCATCTCTCTAAGGCTTGCATTGTCAAATCCTTTTTCGATGATGAGATCTACGGCAGATTGGAGTATTTTAACTTTTGTTTTTTCTTTGGCTGATTGGGTAATTTTCATAATAAATCCTTAAATATTTAACAAAGTATAATATATATAGGATTAAATGTCAATATTTATTATAGTATTTTAAATAATTAAGATAATTTTTCAACTACTTGTTTGGCTAAATTATAAAATACGTTCAAGTTTTGAAGGAAATAAGGGACCTATTAAGGTGATAAATAAATTTGGGTTTAAGATTTAAGGTGCTAATAAAGAGTTAATTTTCCAATATCTCTCTGCGTCTTCTGTGTCGTACCACATAAAAAACAATTATCAACACCACACTCACCAAAGCGATGAGCGTAGCAGACTTCATGTATTTAGAGATAAGCTCCTGGTTTGAACCTACCATGTAGCCAATGGCAACAAGTACCACTATCCAGATACCTGCACCTATGGCTGTGTAGAAAGAGAATTTGGCAATGTTCATACGTGCCAGTCCAGCAGGCAGAGAGATGAGTTGCCTGATACCTGGTATAAGTCTGCCTGTAAAGGTGGAGATTTCTCCATGTTTTGCAAAAAAAGTATCTAACTTATCCAGTGTCTCTTCTTTGATAAAAAAGTATTTTCCGTACTTTAAGATGATTTTTTTACCTAAGTACATGGCAAGATAATAGTTAAGTAGTGCCCCGGCAACAGAGCCCAGAATACCCACAACTATCACTATATAGAGATTCATTTCACCTTGATATGCTAGGTATCCTGCAGGTATCATAATAATTTCACTGGGAAAAGGGAAAAAAGTACTCTCAATAAACATAAGAAGAAAGATACCCAAATAGCCCATATCTCCTATTTGGTTTACAAGAAATTGCGCTATATCGTGTATCATTTAAATGGAGCGACTACTCGCTGTATGCACCAATAGAGGTTAAACGCTTATAGCGGTTATCTAACATCTCATCTATGGTAAGCTCTCTAAGCTCTTGCACGCTCTCTAAAAAATAGGATTTCACTACATCTGCTGCTGTTTGCTTGTCACGATGTGCACCAATAAGAGGTTCATCAAGTACATCATCTATCAAGCCGTGTTCTTTGAGGTCATCTGGTGTAATTTTAAGTGCTTTTGTCGCTGTTTCTACCTTAGAGGGGTCATTCCACAAAATTGCCGAACACCCCTCTGGAGAGATTACGGCAAAAACAGAGTAACGCATCATGGCAAGTTTATCGCCCACCCCAATAGCCAATGCTCCACCCGAACCACCTTCACCAATTACCACAGAAATCATAGGCACTTTCACTGCCGCAAACTCAAAGAGATTTTTAGCAATCGCTTCAGACTGTCCACGCTCTTCTGCACCCAGACCAGGGTAGGCACCCGGAGTGTCTATGAGCATAAGTACAGGAATGTCAAACTTCTCTGCCATCCGTACTGCACGAAGTGCCTTTCTATACCCTTCAGGGTTTGGCATACCAAAGTTACGTTTAATTTTATTTTTAACTCCACGCCCTTTTTGTTCACCAATAACCATTGCTTTTTGACCACCTATCCAGCCTATATAACACAAAATAGCAGGGTCATCACGAAAAGCTCTGTCGCCATGAATCTCATAGGCATCTTCCATAATAAGCTTGATATAATCTAATGCATAAGGTCTGTCTGGATGACGTGCAAGTTGGAGTTTTTGAAAATCTGAGAGAGAACCAAAGGTTTTATTGACCTCTTTTTCCAACTCTTTTTGAAGTTTTTCAACTGTATCCATATTGGCAATGGCATGTGCAGATACAATCTCTTTTTGTATCTTTTCAATTTTGCTTTCAAAATCTAAATAGGTTGCCATTTGTAAAATCCTTATATTTTCTTAAAGATAACTACACCATTTGTACCACCAAAACCAAATGAGTTAGACATCACAACATTTACATCTGCTTTTCTTGCACCTTCGGTAACATAGTCTAGGTCACAATTTTCATCTGGTGTTGTATAGTTGATTGTTGGAGGAAGCACACCATCTCTCATGGCCATAAGAGAGACAACTGCTTCTATGGCACCAGCGGCACCCAAACAGTGACCAATTTGACCCTTAATAGAACTCATTGGAGGACATTTTTCTTTACCACCAAGCAACTCTTTTAAAGCTGCTGTTTCATTTTTGTCGTTCACTGGTGTTGATGTACCATGTGCATTGACATAGTCAATTTTGGGCTCACCTGCCATTTTATAAGCACCCTTCATTGCACGAAGTGGTCCATCCATTGTAGGGGTTGTGATGTGGTTTGCATCACCACTTTCACCAAATCCTATAAGCTCACCATAAATAGTAGCCCCACGTGCTACTGCATCATCATAAGACTCTAATACGAGTGCTCCTGCACCCTCTCCCATCACAAACCCATCACGATCGGCATCAAATGGACGAGAAGCTGTTTGAGGGTCATCATTTCTGGTTGAGAGTGCTTTCATCGCCGCAAAACCACCTACACCAACTGGACAGATAGCAGACTCTGCACCCACTACTAGCATCTTATCAGCCGTACCTACCATAATAGATTTGGCTGCTTCACTAATAGCATGTGTACCTGCCGCACAAGCAGTCACAGAAGCAAGATTTGGACCTCTAAGCTTTTGATAAATAGAAACAAATCCACCAAGCATATTAACCAATGAAGAAGGTATGAAAAAAGGAGAAATTCTTCTTGGTCCTCTATTTTCACATACAGTAGAGTTTTTTTCAATATTTGGTAACCCGCCAATTCCTGATGCAGAAGCCACACCAAATCTGTCTCTATTCACATCTTCAGGAAGTTTTGCATCTGCTATTGCTTCAGCTGCCGCCTTAAGTCCAAGTTGAATAAATCTATCTGCTTTTTTTGCCTCTTTTGCATCCATGACACTAAGGGGATCAAAATTCATAATTTCACCAGCAATTTTTGCAGATTGTTTTTCAACATCAAACGATTCAATGACTTTAATACCGCATTTCCCTTCCAGAATGGCAGAAAATGCACTCTCTTTTTCAAGTCCTAAAGAATTGATCATGCCTAAACCTGTAACTACTACTCTTTTCACTGCTTCTCCTATGTCTGCTTAAAATAAGATATATATAACTATTTCAAAAAATAGTTATATATATCTTAATTCCCCCGAAGGGAAATAATTATACGTTTTCGATAAATTTGATTGCATCAGATACAGTAGCAATTGCTTCTGCCTGATCATCAGGAATTTCGATATCAAATTTCTCTTCAAGTGCCATTACCAACTCAACAACATCAAGACTGTCCGCCCCAAGATCTTCTACGAATTTAGACTCTTCTTTAACCTCATCTGGGCTCACATTTAGTTGTTCTACAACTACTTCTTTTACATCATCAAATAATGCCATTGACTACTCCTTAAGTGTTTAAAAATACGCACTAGTATAACAAAAAAATAATAATAAAGCTTATAATTTTAGTCGAAATACCTGTTTGTTCTGTAATAAATCCGATTTTAGTGTAGAAAATGTGAAAAAGTATTATTTTCCCAGAAGTTTTTTCTTCACAAAAGGATCATGTAAATTTTTACCTTGAAGCATTAACAGTTTCATCTCATCATATGATATTAATCCATCTCTTTTTACCTCTAATGCTGCAAATCCATACCCCATAGGGTCATGTGCAATACGTGAATACCATGCTTTTCTTGCATCTATCCATTGATGGGTATCGAGTGTTTGTGTCACTATTCTTGCAATAGGAATTTTATGACTTTTAAGCCAAAGCACAACACAACCCATCTCATCAAAAAAATAGGTATCTCCACTTTCTGTAATAATCTGTGCAGCATACTCTAACCTATCAACATCCATGTTGCATTCAGAACATTGATACTCTTTGGGTTTTATTGGTACAATTTGATGTGTTTTGTTTCCTTTATAGACATACCGAGCTCCCTCTTCGTTCCCCAAGGCAAGGAAAAGTATGACAATAACAGCGACAATAATAACAAACGTTAAAAGATTTATCAAGATTTTTTTCACAACAATACTCCATTTTTTAAATAATAGACCACAACATAACTTCCACACAGTATGACAAACAGACCAAGCAATAGTAGCGAAATTCTTTTTAGAGCTTTAGTTTGCTGATGAAACACAAACTGCATCAGTGCATTATCAATGGTAAAGAAAACACCAAAAAGTAAAAGACCCCAAACCATATAACCTACATAATAGTAATGATTCTGCAACATGCAAAAAGGACATTTATGTGTAGGAAGCTCATAAATATACGTACCAAAGAAATAGACTACAGCATAGTACGCCACAACACCAAAAAGCAGACTTGCCCCAATACTAAGCATTGCCATATTAGAGAGTGTTGTTAATACAACCAAGGCAAACAACAGATAAAACAGTATCAGAAGTTTGGGAATATCCAAACCAAAAGGTAATCCGTTTGCTCCTGCTGTCTGTCCAAATATGACAGAACAACAACTGACCGGCTTGGTAGTTTCAATATGGGTAAAATAGAGAATATCCAAAAGAAACTCTGCACTCAATAAGAGAAAAATAAGTAGGAAAAACCATGCTTTCAGTTTCATATAGGGGTAACGCTTTGCTTTAAGATCCAGTCCATTAATGTTTAGCCAGAGTCCACTTAAAAAGAGGATCACGATTTTAAGTGCCAACAAAGGATTACCATAGGCATTTGCCTTGATGACACCGGCCCCACACATTGCACCAGGAACAAGATCGGAAAGAGCATCAATGGTATAGACAAAATAGGGCAGCAGTATCATCTTCAGTACCATAGCAAAAAAGATAATGGTCATCACCAGATAAGAGCGATTTTCAAGGTTAAACTGTTCTGTAATAAAGTGATCAAAATTCCACTTTTTGAGTAATCCCAATGTGACAAAAAAGGCAATAAAAAGCAGCATATAAAGTACTGCTTCAGAGAGCAGATAGACAATAACTGCATTGTTTAGGAGTATCTCATTCATCCTTATTGCTCACAATATTGCCATCTTCCATAGAGAATACTTTACTTACAAAAGAGAGTCCCTCAAACAGAGGATCATGTGTTGCTACAATAATTGTTTTTCCCATAGTGTGTAAGGATTGAAGTATCTCTATGAATTTCAGTGAATTGACTCTGTCCAGATTGGCAGTAGGTTCATCACAGAGAATAAGTTCGGGCTCATGCACCAATGCTCTGGCAATAGCACAACGCTGTTTTTCTCCACCTGAAAGTGCTTTGACTTCTTGTGATGCTTTATGTGAAATAGCTGCAAGTTTCATGCTTTTCTCTGCCATAGCAGTGATGGTCTGCATGTCTAATCCCGAATTGATCAGAGGAACAATCACATTCTCTTCTACGGTGAGTGATTCCAAAAGATTAAAGTGTTGAAAAATAACACCAATCGTTTTAGCACGGTAGGCAGAAGCATGCAAATCAGGAAGTTTAGAAATAAGTTCATCCTCTACAATAATCCTTCCTGAACTTGGTTTATCAAGCCCTGCAATCAATGAAAGAAGTGTTGATTTTCCACTTCCACTTACCCCACTTAAAACAGCTACTTCACCCTTGTCTATATGCATATCAATAGACTTCAATGCTTCAAATGATTGGGGTGTTCCCTCATTATAAATTTTATTGACACTGTTTAATTCAACCATCACAACATCGCCTCTTTAGGTGGTGTCACCGCTATCTTCCATGCTGGTATAAGTACTGCTGCCAAAAAAGGCACAGCATAAAAAAGAAAAATAGAACCAAGGATACCAAATTTTATCACAGGTACAAAAGTAACATGATTTGCAAGATTGGCACTTCCAAGGAAAATATGATTAAGCAGTGGTGCATCAAGCATAAACACAT
>JALVXW010000279.1 GCA_027038155.1 Sulfurovum sp. | reverse complement strand
GGCGTGCCAAGCAGTGACATATAAAAGCCTGTTCTACATCCCATAGGTGAAATATCGATGATCTCTACCTTCTTTGAATTAAGATGCTCCCGCATGAAGCCTGCAAAAAGGTGTTCAAGGGTATGGACCCCTTTGGCAGAGAGACGCTCTTTGTTAGGTATTGTAAAACGCAGGTCAAATACGGTAATGTCATCACCGCACGGTGTTTTCATCTTTTTGGCAACACGCACGGCAGGTGCGATCATCTTGGTATGGTCAACGGTAAAACTGTCTAAAAGTGGCATGCTATTTTCCTTTTATAATTTTTCAAATTATAACGGAAAAAGTGAATATTCAATAGCAAATAGCGCCCAAATTTAAATCTAATGTGTAATTTCTAAACTTTTAGTATTAATTTGAAAATATAAAAATATCAAAAATCAAAACTACTGTCCTGCTCTAACGCACCGAACAAAATGGCTACCGTACTTATAGTGGTAGTCCTGGCCGCCATCGTAGAAGTAGACGCTCCACGCAAGGCTGCTACTGCCGGCAGAGGTAGTCGACGACCAGTAAAAGTTAGACGCAAAAAACTTAAATACAGAACTCAAACTTGGAGATATCTTAGTATCATCTATTATAGAGGTTAGCTCATTGATGTTAGGAAGTCTCCAGTCATCGTAGTTACCTAAGGTAAGGTCTTCACAGTAGTTTATGGCATCTTGCCAAGTCTTTGTTGTACTTTCGTTATCTTGCCACTGCAAGCCTGTTTCGTTGTCTGTAACAATCTTTGTAGTGTCATCTCTTGTAAAATCGGCAAAGAGGCTTATGCTAAGCCCTATCGTAATCAAAAGGATTCGTTTCATGTAATACTCCTATTTTTTGGTTTAAGTTGTAGCTGTTTGCATGCTTGGTATGGCTAGCAAATGAAGCTTTCACAGATAAAAATGCTTTTATCTCTGAAAGACTCATATTTCCTTTTTGCTCTTCGTAGCTTTGTAGGTATTTGGCTTTTTTCTTTTTGTAGTTGTTGACTACTCTTTGTCGTACCAACATATAGTTGGGTCGTATAATGTAACCTAGAAAATCCAAACCTGCACTGTGCTTTTTAAGTTTTGCATCTTCTCTTAGAGAGAGTTTTAGGCTCGCATCCAAATAGTGTGCTATCTGTTTTTTTAGTACCTCTAGTCTCTCTTTACTTTCATCAAAAAGTACAAAGTCGTCGACATAGCGTATGTAGCGTTTTACTTTAAGTGTACGTTTTAGGTAGTTGTCGAAGTCGTTCATGTAGACATTGGCAAAAAACTGCGACGTTAGGTTGCCTATGGGAAGTCCTCTGTTTTTAGGTATCTTAAAGAGTGTCTTATGGGATGGTAACAGAGCTAGCTTATTTTTGTCACCTTTAAACAGATAGTCTTTTGTGGGGTCGTGGTAGATGATGACACGAGAGAGCCACACAATGTCGTCGCTACTGTGCATTTGTTTATGTATCTTTTTGTACAATATATCTTTGTCTAAGCAATAAAAAAAACCTTTTATGTCCAGCTGTAAGTAGTAGCCCTTGGGTATCTGCCTCATATAGCGTTGTGCCCGCTTTACTGCTTGGTGTATGCCTTTGTTTTTTCTGTTATTGTAGACATCATGGATGAACATCTTTTCATACTTCTCTTCCATCGCATTTACTAGTACATGGTGTACCACCCTGTCTTTAAAGTCTGCAGCGAAAACTTCTCTAAGCTTGGGAGAACTAGTTAAAAAACAGATGGAAGTAGTGGGTTTATATGTTCTGTTTTGCAAAGTATGAGTCAAATCCCATAGGTTTTCTATGAGGTTTTGTTCAAATTGCAGAGCATTTATGGTATTTCGTTTATGTTTACGGCATTGCAAGTATGCTTTGTAAATGTTTTGAAATGTGAACATTTTTTCTCCTTTTTGTTTTAATGCACAATGATAAATGAAGAGTGAAAAATTATGGTGAGTATTGCTTTGCAATACCTACATTTATTTTTCATTTTTCACTCTTCTCTCTTCATTTTTCATTGATTCTTACTCTCCTGCTCTAACGCACCGAACATAATTGCTATTGTTCTTATTGTTGTTGTTCTGGTTGCCATTGTTGAAGCTGACGATCCACGCATTGTTGCTATTGCCGGCATTGGTAGTCGACGACCAGTAATTGTTAGACGCAAAAACAAGTACTCTATTTATGCCACTACTTACAGAAATGCCATAAGCGTAGACTTTTATGCACACAGGCAAGAGTACCGCACAGTAAATGTAGCACGCTTCACAGAGGACATCTGTAAACTCTGGCTTTTTACTGGAAAATCTACATTTATTTTACGAGCAATTAGGGCTACCCCCCCCCCGACTCCTTTTTGTTGCACCTAGCCATGCTTGTGCCTGCTTACATACAGTGACGGTAAGCAAAGAGCTATGCTCAAACTGTTTAAAGTTTTTAAACGACTGTAGTTCTTTGGCTATTTGTATAAGTACTTTCATATCTTCGCAAGCATCACGAAGTGTCGCGAGTGCTTTGACCTTATCGTCGCTCATGTTTACACGGTTTATAGCAAAAAGCAGTGTCTTGCTCTTTTCTCTAAGCTCCACGCCCATAGTGTATTTATGGTATTTTTCAAAGCCTCTTACTATCTGCTCCATATACACAGCCAAGCTCAGTGCAGACTTATAGATGGGTAACGTTTCACTTCCTGCCATAATACACCTTTGTAAAATCAAAAATCAAAACTACTGTCCTGCTCTAACGCACCGAACATAAAAGCTATTGCTCTTATCGCTGTAGTACTGGTCGCCATTGTCGAAGCTGACGAACCACGCACCGTAGCTAATGCCAGCATAGGTAGTAGACGACCAGTAAGAGTTAGACGCAACATTTAAAAACTCGGGGTCTAAACTATGGGTGTATCTACCATAATCTACGATGCCTACCAACTCTTTACGTGTAGGAAGTCGCCAGTCATCGTACCCCCCTAAAGAAAGATTGGTACAATAAGTAGTAGCCGTGTCTCCAGAGGTATCGTTGTAATTATCTGCATCGTAATTGGCTTGTGTTACCCAAGGTTTAGTTACAGTCCCGGCTTCACTGTTATCCTGCCACTGTAAGCCTGTGACACTGTCAGTGACTATCTCTTTGCTGTCATCTCTACTGTAACTACGTGCTTCACCTACTTGGTAGTAGCCATCATCAAAGTCTGCATAACTCGTAGTCTGTCCAGTTTTAAGTACCTTGGACTTGTGACATGAAAGACTATAGTTGGCATAGTTGTACGCCTTGTTACCTGAGAGCATATCTTTCTCCCAAAGTTTTATGCTTCCGTTGGTAGTATTGGACTCTGCCATGCTACAGTCTAGCTCCATGGTATCATTACGCTCTACTGAGTCTGTGATGTTGAGTTCTGTACTGCTCTCATTTAGCTTTACCACTGCCCCTTTTGGTGGTGTAATTTCCAATATATACTCTCCACTGTAGCTATTGGCATGAACAATGCTCAGAGATTGAGTATAGTGCAAGTTCGTATCGTTAGAGTCTGCTAGCTCGGTACGTAGACCTCTTTTTAGAGTGTAGGCTGCTCTTTTACTGGCATCAGTACATGGCAGAGCTTCTTCAGATATCATCTTAGAGGCAGTCCCTGAGAGCGGGTCTTGTAGCCATAACTGTACAGAGCCTGTACTTTGTAGGTATTCTACATTGGTAGCACTGTTAAGCTCTGTACAGTCTACCTCTATGTAGGTAGTGTAGTTGCCCTCTGCAGTAAGGCTTGTGTTACCTGTACCTAAAAGTGCCGTAGCCCCTCGTGGCGGACGCACAAGAAGCATAAACCTACCTTCTCCAGCCTCGTGTGTTATATTGATGTTTTGTGTGTAGTGCAAGTAGTAGCCAGAGTCTGCCTCATAGACTTTGTCAGCCACACTCATGGTGTAGCGTGCCTGGTCTACATTTGGTGTGATAATGGCATCTGAAAGATTGTTGAGGTCTTCAGTGTTGGCATAGTACTCCTTAACCAGCTCAACGTCGCCGGTAAGCCCCACATCGATGATGCACGCCTCACGGTAAAAACCTGTAAGCGCCGCACACGCCTGCTCGCCCAGTGCTCTTTGCTCAGGAGTAAGTGTCACGACATCGGTAGGAAACTGTGGCTTAATGGCTTCAGGGTTTCTAAAGAGCGACTCATATGGACGCACCAACCAGTCCGTACCAAAGAGTGCATAGAGCTCGGTAAAGCTTATGTTATGGTCTACCCCTAACACTTCACCGTTACGACGCATAAAGTCATTTGTAGGGTCACCATCGTTGTTACCCATAAGTCCTTCTTCTTGCCCTGCAAAGTCGTCTGGTCGGGCTATTTGTATGTGTACAAAAGGGTCTCCACTTTCTGCCACAGAGAGGACAACTCCATAATTTTGAGCAGGGCTTCCCTCTGGCCAGATGATGGTAAGGCTAGAAGCAAATCTAAGTACATTACTAGAGTCTGTATGTGTCACTGCCAAAATACCCCCTGAAGGAAGTTTGGCAATATTTTTACTGATAGAGTCTTCATCATGCCAATAACTATATCTATCATCAGTACCTAAGATACCTTTTTCACCATTCACCCAAATCGCCAAGGCGTTGATGGGCACACCAGTGCCATCTCCATGCCCGTCTCTTTTAACACCTTGAATTTCTACTATATCACTACCCACTCGTAGTGCCACTGCTTGCGGCCAAGAAGTTTTGTATCCTGGAAGGAAACGCGCTTGTATCTCATACCCTGTGATGCCCTTGATGCGTGAGAGGATGTAGTCTCCCGAAGCGTAGTAGTCGTACCCTAGCTTGTCACCTGTGACGATGTGTGGGTCTCCGTGGGTGTCGTCGTCGTGACACAGCAAGGTATTGGGTGCTTCTGCACTTAGGTTTGTACCCTCTGCTGTAACTCGTGAGGTACCTCTCTTAACTCCTGGAGAGGCACACATCTTTTCAAACACCACATACTCAGAAGAGTCTGCTGTCATATGTAAGCTCGTGGTCTGTGGCTCAAGAGGAGAGCCAGAGACAGTGACATCTATGTCTCCTGCTTTATTAATTATGCTTGTTCCCGTACTTGCCAACTCTCCCACCCTGGCAGATGCTACCACTTCTGAAATGCTTAGTTTACCTTTACACAACACAACTTCCTTAGTCACCTCTCCACACATCCATCCTGCACAAGCAATGGCAGGTGAGGTTATCTTGTAGTCTGAGTCTTTGGCACATTCATCTAGGCTGTAGGTGATATCCTCACTATGCTGATTATAAACAGAGCTATCTTTTAGAGAAAGTACACCTTCATAATGGCTGGGAAGAAACCAATTCATCCAAGTTTCTGAAGCATTAAGTCCTACCATTTGAGCTTTTCCATTTGCTTCATCATATACAGAATCGAATGAAAATTCCGCTTTACCTTTGATGGGATCCATAAGAGGTATATTGAAGGGAAGTTCTGCTTTTATATCTATATTAAAATATTTAAATATATTTTTAAGTCCAGCAGTCAACTCTACTTTACCATCTATACTTGCTCCTGAAGCATACTCGGAAGAAGAACTCTTTTCTACCTCTTTGGCATTCTTTGCTCTAACAAGCATAGCTAATTTCTCTCCTGTCTCCCCGGTTAATCCCAATTCGGAATCAAATGTATTTTCAACAAACTCAGGTAGTGAGGCTCCAACAATAGTCATTTTAATACCTATATTTACGCTTGCTTCTCCTATACCTTCTTTTGCCCCAACATTAAGATCTCTACTTCCCATATCTATAGTAGATAATGTTTTAAAATGACCACCTTTTTGAATGGTATATCCCATATCATAACCAAAGCCCAGTGCTTCCTTTGTTACTATTTCTGCTTTACCATAAAGTTCTAATTCAACTTTGGCTCCTATGGCTATAAGAGCCCAGGATACAAAGCCTCCATAATACGAGGGGTGTATAGTCGTTTTTTTACCCGTTGCTTCATATGTACACTTGGTTTCACTTTGTGTTCCCATCATACCAACATCTACCCCTAAATCTAAAGGTGACAATGAAGTAGTCACTTTAAAAGTAAGCAAAGCATCTCCCTCACTACAATATTTTCTAAAGAAATCTACCACATCTCCTATACCTTCTGCTTTTGCCATCTTTGTTTCAAACTTGGTAGGGTCAGATTCATTTTGGTCTGTCGCCAGCATGCCTCCTTCACGTATAACGATATTTCTAGGAGCCACCCCTTCTTCTATCAGGCTGCTATTGCTAACATCTATAACGTCATATACATCAAGTAACTCTGGAGTCAACAGTACGAAGTCTTGATTGTCTCTATGTTCTACGGCTATTACCCTCCCTGAACGAGGCGAGTTTTTAAATACATAAGAAACCATATCATCTTTTTCAAGTGACATATTTTTAACAACCACAGGAAAGGTAAATAATTGATTATTTGCCATCTGTTCATCAACTCTTGCAAAGATTTCACTACGTGTAAATTTACTTTCAGCAGAGAGGTAACCAAGTGAAGCATTATCTATAGGAAAAAGTACATTATCACTATTTACCTCTTTCACTCCAGCTTTCAATGGCAATACTTCAGCAGTAATGACTGCAGACCACCTTTCTGCTATCGCAGAGGTAGCCACATCGGTAAAGTTTGGTCTTACCCCTACTATGAGACGACCTTTATCTAAGTCATCAGGTACATGTATTTTAAGTACCCCTGCGCCATCCCAGTAAGCATACTGGTCTATGTTTACATTGCTAATATATTCAAAATCGTCTTTAGCTCTTTGTATGCGCACAACTAAACGTAGCCTATCATTATCTACAGGGTCGTATACTTTACCGTCTTTTTTCATTTTATAAAGGTGTACAGTATAGTCCTCTCCCTGTTTTGCCATAATCATAGGTGTATCCACCTTGGTATAAAACCAAGTAGGGTCGGGGTCTATGGCTGTGGCTACTAAGTAGTGTGCACGCTCCAAATTTTTAGCTTCATCATCTGGCAAATGGTGCTTGGCATACTCTGTTTTATTAAAATCTTCATCTGTAGTGTAGGGAATGCTTGGATCATCAAGTATATCTTCTAATTCTTTCATTTCAGAATTAACGTTTTCTTCAACATTGACTGTTCTGGTTACGGTAGCACTGTTACCTGCACGGTCTTTGGCTATATAGGCAATAGTATATGTGCCAACAATGCTTGTATCAACTGTTCCGCGTATCTCCACGGGGACATTCCCGTCTATATTATCTATCGCTGTAGCACCAAGCTCTGTATAGTTACTGTCTTTTTCTATGCTGATGTTCGCATCACCGTTAAGGGTGATGACGGGGGCAACAGTATCTACTGAATTAACAGTTATTGCGATGCTCGTTGTGTCTGTCTGTCCTCGGCTATTGGTTACGCTCAACAATACACGGTGTATACCCTCTTTTGTAAAAGCGTATGTAAATTTTGTCTCATGACTCAATGTTGCATCATTTTCATCTTTCCAAATATAATTTACGATCTTGCTGTTGTCTCCTGCTATCGAACGGCTTGCATCAAATACAACACTTTCCCCCGCATCTACCACTGTTTTATCTACAGATATTATTGCCTTTGGACTGTTGTCATGATTACACCCTGTAACAAAAAATACTATTATTCCTATAGATAAAAGATATCTCCATTGTCGACAAATATAAGATAATGTAGGCATTAATTTCTCCCTTTTCCAAAAAGTTTATATGCAAAAGCAATCGATCTAGATTTTATCTTATTTGGTATAAATATTAACTTTTTTTCATGAGAGAGTATAGAATAAGAAAATAGCTGATTACTTCATTCTGTAAAGTTTAGAAATTGCACTTTGGATTTAAATTCGGAGTAGTTTAATGAGAGCGTAATAAAAAATTTAGATTTGGTGCAGATTTTGCTTTAGCAAAGAAGTTTACAAAGGAGCGTACATATAGTACGTGACTGCAGGAAAATTCTGCAGTCTAAAGTGAAAGATGTGCCGAAGCAGCACTTTTAGACGCGTGCTT
>JALVXW010000278.1 GCA_027038155.1 Sulfurovum sp. | reverse complement strand
GCAAGAGTATTGACAAAAATTTTTTTAAACTTTTATACCATGCTTTAGGTATTTCAGAAGAAGAACTAAACCATAGAGTGAATTTTATTGGTATGGGAAATAAAAGTAATTTTTTCAACTTAGACAATAAAAACTATACACTACTAAAAAGTGAAGTAGAAAGAGAATTTGTAGAAAAAGTTCTTTTTATCGTAGATGCTGACTATGAAGGTGATAAAAAGTATGATGGCTATGATGAAACACTTAGTCAAATAACAGCGATACAAAAAGAGTTAGATATTGCACATATTAGTGATACTTTTATCGCTTATGATATGAACTCAGAAAGAAAAGAAGGTTACTTGGAATCTTTGATTTTATCTACCTTATCACAAGAACAAAAAGAGTGTATAGAAACTTTTTTAGAATGTAGTGATTTTAAATCTAAAGAAAACCATAAAGCTATTCTAAATCAAATCTATAAAACGGCATATCCCAATGCACCTTTTGACTTTTCACACGAAAATTTCAACACCTTAAAGCAAAAATTACAAACCCTATTCGAAGGAACAGAATAAATGACAATACTACCAGCAATCGACCTCAAAGATGGAAAAGCCGTAAGACTGAGCAAAGGACTGATGGACTCAGCCAAAATATACTCAGATGAACCATGGCAAGTGGCTAAACGATTTGAAGAGCTAGGGAGCGAGTGGGTTCACCTTGTTGACCTCAATGGTGCTTTTGCAGGGAAACCAGAAAACTTAGAGCAGATTAGAAAAATACGTGAAAACTGTAACCTCAAACTAGAACTTGGTGGTGGAATTCGTGATGAAGAGACCATTAAGATGTACCTTGATCTTGGTATAGATAGACTCATTTTAGGCTCTATTGCAGTGAAAGATGCACAGTTTGTTAAAGATATGGCAAAAAAGTACCCTATTGTAGTAGGAATTGATGCTATTGATGGCATGGTTGCTGTTGAGGGGTGGGCAGAGACTTCAGATATGAAAGCAACTGACTTGGCTAAGGCTTTTGCTGATTGTGGAGTTGAGGCTATCATATGCACGGATGTTGGTCGCGATGGTATGATGACAGGGGTCAATGTAGCGTTTACCAAAGCGATTCAAGAAGCCTCAGGAGTAGAAACTATCGCATCGGGAGGGCTCAAAGATATGACAGATATTCATAAATTAATAGAAGCTGGCATCGATGGAACAATTGTTGGTAAAGCCTTTTATGAAGGGACACTTGATTTGGAAGAGGCGTTTGGGGTAGTCAATGCAAAGTAGATATTATGAATTGACGATTACACTTGAAAATGAAGATTTTGTAGAGTTTATTGCAGACTTTGTGGCAAATATCGCAGGCGATGGGGTAGAGCTAGGAGATAAAAAAATCATCGTACGAAGTGAGTCTGATTTAACTTACGTTAAGGATGCTCTTGTAGCCTTAGAAGGGACACTAGGAAGTGGTATCTCTATGAGATATACATTAGAAGAGAAAGAGAATCAAGACTGGATACAAAAATATCAAGACTCCATTGAGCCTATTGAGGCAGGGAAATTCTACATCTTTCCTAGCTGGTATGCACCCAAAGAGGATTTGATTAATATCAAAATTGACCCTGCTCTTGCCTTTGGCTCAGGGCATCATGCAACAACATTCTCATGTTTAGAGGCCGTCTCTGAGTATGTCAAAGCAGGAGACACGGTGATTGATGTGGGGTGTGGCTCTGGCATACTTGGGCTGGCTGCCAAAAAACTGGGAGCTACTGTAGAGCTGTGTGATACAGACCCTGTCTCCGTAGAGAGCTGTCAAAAAAACTTTGCACTCAACAATGAGAGCTACAACAGACTCTGGGAAGGCTCTGTAGATAAAGCAGAAAGTAGTTACGATGTGGTTATTGCCAATATCATTGCTGATGTGCTTCGTTTTATCGCAAAAGATTTAAAAATGGTCACAAAAGAGGGTGGATACTTGATACTTTCAGGTATCTTAGATACAAAAGAAGCGCTGGTCAAAGAGTCTTTTACTGACTTGACACTAGAAAAAAGAACACTAAAAGATGAGTGGGTGACACTTGTTTACAAAAAGGAACAAAATTAATGGCTGAAAAGAACAATCAAGACAACAACAATAATAACTTTTTTAATGACAATCCCCTTTTGGCTTTTGCTATCTTTGCGATTGTAATTATCTTTTTGTTTAAAGCATTTATTGAGGAGAACCCTCAAGGTATGAGCAATATGCTTAACAACGGTCCCAAAGTAGCACTGACCAAATCTGTAAAATACTCAGAAATCAAAGCCCAAATAGAAAAAGGGGGTATCACATCTGTCAAACTCACCCCCACAACCATCGAGGCTATCGCAGAGGAAAATGGACGAAAAGTAAGATTTGTAGCACAAAATGTACCCACCTATGATAAGGATCTTATCCCTTTGCTAGAAAAAAAAGGGATTACCTATGAAGGTGTCATGGGTGGAGGTTTTATCCGTGACCTTTTAGGCTCTCTTTTACCTATACTCATCTTCTTTGCTATCTGGATATTTTTGGCAAAAAAAATGAGCAAAGGCATGGGCGGGGGCATACTTGGAGCAGGAAGAGCAGACAAACTCATCAACTCTGAAAAACCAGATACAAAATTTTCTGATGTACAGGGGGTAGAAGAGGCAAAAGACGAAGTCAAGGAGATTGTTGACTTTCTCAAATTTCCTGAACGCTACATGGAGCTTGGAGCCAAAATACCCAAAGGGCTACTCTTAGTGGGGCCTCCGGGTACAGGTAAAACACTTCTTGCCAAAGCTGTTGCAGGAGAAGCCTCTGTGCCTTTCTTCTCTGTAAGTGGTTCAGGATTTATTGAGATGTTTGTAGGGGTTGGTGCAAGTCGTGTGCGTGACCTCTTTGCACAAGCCAAAAAAGAGGCTCCCTCTATCATCTTTATTGATGAGATAGATGCCATTGGTAAATCCAGAGCCTCTGGTGGTCAAATGGGTGGAAACGATGAGCGAGAACAGACACTTAACCAACTCCTGGCAGAGATGGATGGCTTTGGTACTGATACTCCTGTAATTGTACTTGCAGCTACCAACAGACCAGAGACGCTTGATGCTGCCCTGCTTCGTGCAGGACGTTTTGACAGACAGGTACTCGTGGACAAACCAGACTTTGATGGACGTTTGGCTATCTTGAAAGTCCATGCCAAAGATGTCAAGCTCTCTGATGCGGTGGACCTTAGCGTGGTAGCGAAACAATCCGCGGGACTTGCAGGTGCAGACTTGGCAAATATCATCAATGAAGCTGCCTTGCTTGCAGGAAGAGCCAACAAAAAACAGATAGAGCAAGAGGATCTTCTTGAGGCAATTGAGCGTTCATTTGTAGGACTGGAAAAGAAAAACCGTAAAATCTCGGATATTGAGAAAAAAATCGTTGCCTATCATGAAAGTGGGCATGCACTTATGGCAGAGCTTACCGAAGGTGCCACACGTGTCACCAAAGTCTCTATTATCCCTAGAGGACTTGGAGCACTGGGCTACACGCTTCACCTGCCAGATGATGAAGAGAGATTTTTAAAACAAAAACATGAGCTTTTAGCTGAAGTAGATGTGCTTCTTGGTGGACGTGCAGCCGAAGAGGTCTTTATTGAAGAGATCTCTACTGGGGCAGGCAATGATCTCGATAGAGCTACTGCCATACTCAAAGATATGATTTCGGTCTATGGTATGACCGATGTGGCTGGACTCATGGTACTTTCACGCTCACAAAACTCATTTTTGGGTGGTGGTGCTGTAAGCACTGACTATAGTGAAAAGATGGCAGAGGAGATGGATAACTTTATCCGTACAACACTCAATGAACGCTACAACCATGTCAAACAGACACTCACAGAGTATGCCCCTGCCATAGAAAATATGGCAAAGGTACTTCTGGATGTAGAGGTAATAGAGGGTAAAAAAGTACGTACTATCATTGAAACGTTTGAAAAAGAAAACGGCATGAAGAGCCGCCTTGCACATGGTGAAAAAATAGCTGCATCAGAAGCGATGGCACAAGCACAAAAAGAGGCTGCCCAAGCAGAACGTGCTAAAGAAGAAGCCAAAGAGGCATCCAAAAACAAAGAGAGTTAACATTCAAAATCACAATCTTTTTCTCATAGATTGTGATTGACTACTTTTCATATCTATCTAATCTATGCTTATGAAAATAACTGGCACTCTGATAATAGCTAATCGCATCTTCCAAATCTTGTTTATTGATAAAAATCTCTTCATAGGCTGTATCATACAAACCTAATTTTTTTATTTGGTATGCTTTGGCTGTTTGATTGGGCAAAAGTATTGTAAGTCTATTCTCTTGATAGAGTCCCAATTTTTGATAGGTACCTATAAGGGCTCTGGGTTTAAAATCATCACTTAAAATATCTTTTCCATAAAACTTACTTTTGTAACGCCAATGCATCAACGAAAAGAGTGTGGGAGCCACATCTATCTGAGATGCTACTTTTGTAATCTGTTGTGGTGTAATGAGTGCAGGGGCATAAATCATCAAAGGGATTTTGTATCGGTAAAGAGGTAAATCTGTCTTTCCTGAACTACCACCATTGTGATCTGCCACAAAAACAAAAAGGGTGTTGTTAAACCAAGGCTTTTTGGCTGCTTTTTCTAAAAACTTTCCAATCGCATAATCTGTATATTTTACACCACCCCAACGTCCACTATGACTAGGAATATCTATTTTTCCCTCAGGATAGGTAAACGGTCGGTGATTTGAAGTTGTCATCACAAAAGAGAAAAAGGGTTGCTTTTTGGCATACGACTTATCTGCCTCTTTAATACTTTTATCAAACAGATCCTCATCACATACTCCCCAAACATTGGAAAAAGTCACTTCACTCTCATCAAAACTGCTTCTATCTACAATCTCAAAACCATTATGTCCAAAATAGTCATTCATATTGTCAAAATAGCCATGCCCTGCGTAGATAAATTTATTCTCATACCCTTTTTCTTGAAAGATCCAACCCATACCAAACATACGATGATTGTCTGGACGTTTGACAATACTTCTTCCAGGAGTAGGAGGTAGAGACATTGTTACTGCCTCCATCCCCCTGACTGTACGTGTACCTGTAGCAAACAAATTGGAGAAAAAAAGTGACTTTTTTGCCAAAGCATCCATATGCGGTGTCAGATTTTTGCTGTCTCCATAGAGTCCCATATACGCAGCACTCATACTCTCTATCATCACAAGCATTACATTATATTTTTTCTCTTCCCCCTCATGCGTAATCTGACGTAAAGTTTTGTTTAAATCATTGGATATAAAGTGGCTCTTCTTGCTTGAGACCAACTCTCTATACTTTTTCAATACCTTTGTGTTTTCTTCTGTGCTATAAAACTCATAATAATCCAATACATTGTTTCTAAAGGCTGAAAAAAGTGAATAAAATCCATTTTTTGAAAGCTCTTGATTGTACCTGTTGTCTGATACTTTGGTAGTAAGCGTTTGCTTGTTCAGTGCAAAAAATGAAACCACAGGAATAGCAAGTAATACCACTGTTGCAATGGCACGCTCTTTATAGGTACTGTCATCTTCAAAGGGTTCTGTAAGCATTTTGGTTTTTTTTGCAAGTACCCAAAATATCAATAGTGTCACCAGAAATATCACCGTAACCAATAGAGGTATAGGGTAGGACTCTCGGATATTTTGGATAACTTCATGGGTATAGACCAGATAATCTACAGCAATAAAATTAAACCGTTTTCCAAACTCTTCCCAGAAAAACCACTCAGATACACCATTAAACAGTACAACATAAAGTACAACAAAGAAGACAAAGAGTGTAAAAAATGTATGTATTTTGCTGTTAAATATTTTTTGAGGTACCAAAAAAAGATAGAGCACAAAAGGAATCAGTGCATAAAAAAATGCAACAATATCATAAAATATCCCCATAGCAAACAGTTTTAAAAGTGCCATCACAGATGTATCGGCAAAAGAAAAAGCGTAACTAAGCAATACTACCCGTGTTATAAAACTGACACTTAAAAAAACAATAAAAAAATATCCTAAAAATCTATATCTGCTCACCACACTTCCTCAAATAGTTTTGGCTATTATAGAGTGAAATCATTAATGTAGATTGAACAGGCTTGTCTTTTATCTCTCTTTAGTGTATAATCTTAAAAAATTTAACAGGAGAGTATCATGAAAAAGATTATCACCACACAAACCATTTTTACAAAAGACACCTCTCTCCTGCTACTGCTCGCACGCCAATAGTCTTACTATCACACCCATTTTTATTTCAACAAACATGCTGTTCTAGTACCCTAATCAAATTTTAGGTAAAATTAGACAATTTTATGCATATTTTTTTGGAAGTGATGACTATAGTCCTATATAAACTAAAGTCTCCACTTCCTTGCGATGTATGCCTTTATCATAGACAAGGTTCATTCAATGAGTATTGAAACAATTAGAATATTTGACACCACATTAAGAGATGGAGAACAGAGCCCTGGGGCTTCTATGAACACCGAAGAGAAAATCCAAATCGCTGCACAGTTGGAGCGTTTGGGTGTTGACATTATTGAGGCAGGATTTGCAGCGGCAAGCCCTGGAGATTTTGATGCCATAGACAAAATAGCACAGCGTGTAAATAACTCTACAGTCTGCTCGCTAGCACGTGCCATAGACTCCGATGTCAAAGCAGCAGGAGAAGCCATTGCCAAAGCCAAAAAGAAACGCATCCATACCTTTATCGCTACCTCTAAGATACATATGGAGCATAAACTTAAAATGACACCTGATGAAGTCATCAAACGGGCAGTACGGGCAGTAGAATATGCACGTACCTTTACAGATGATGTAGAGTTTTCCTGTGAAGATGCAGGGCGTTCAGACATGGGCTTTATGAAAGAGATATCTGATGCAGTGATTGAGGCAGGAGCTTCAACCATTAACTTACCAGACACTGTTGGGTTTAGACTTCCTTTTGAGATAGGTGCTATGGTTAAAGAGATGAGTGACTACACCAAAGGTAGAGCCATCATCTCGGTACACAACCACAACGACTTGGGTTTAGGGGTTGCCAACTCTTTAGAGGCAGTAGTCAATGGAGCAAGACAAGTGGAGTGTACCATTAATGGTTTGGGTGAACGTGCAGGCAATGCAGCGTTAGAAGAGATAGTCATGGCATTAAAAACACGCTCAGATGTTTTTTCCGACTACACAACCAATATTAACACAAAAGAGATATACCCTACAAGTCGTTTAATTGCAACCATCACAGGCATAGAACCACAACCCAACAAAGCTATTGTGGGCAAAAATGCCTTTGCCCATGAGTCTGGCATACATCAAGATGGTATGCTAAAAAATAAAGAGACTTATGAAATTATCACTCCAGAGAGCATTGGATTAGTCAAAGATGATACATTGGTCATGGGCAAACACTCAGGGCGTGCAGCCTTTAAAGACAAATTGTCCAAACTCGGCTTTACCTTAGATGATGACGCCTTAAATGCCTCATTTGAACGTTTCAAAATCTTAGCCGATAGAAAAAAAGAGATTTATGATGATGATTTGCGAGCCTTAGTGACAAACGAAATGACCAAAGCCACACAAATCTATGAACTCATCTCTTTACAGTTGATGGATTGCTCCAACGGTGTACCAAGTGCTGCTGTGAAAATCAAAAAAGATGACAATGAAATCATTGAGGCAGGCATCGGTGAAGGCACCATTGATGCCGTGTTTAAAGCCATTGACCGAATCTCTGGATACAGAGGAAAATTAGAAGATTACAAAGTCAAATCTGTCTCTGAAGGTAAAGATGCTTTAGCCTCTGTGACAGTAAAAGTCTCTTTTAACGGCGAACCAGCTATCATAGGACATGGACTCAATATAGATACAATGTTAGCCTCTGCCAGAGCCTATATTGGTGCGCTAAATAGTTATTTGAGTATGGAGGGAAAATTGAAGTCACGGCATAGTGATAGCTCTAAAATAGTGTAGGGACAATCCCCTTGTGGTTACCCTTTAAAACAACAAACAT
>JALVXW010000277.1 GCA_027038155.1 Sulfurovum sp. | reverse complement strand
AGATATATCTGTATCGGTTCCAACCCAAAAGGTTTTGTTTTTACCGTAATTTTAGAGATAATATCGTGTGCTATTGTGTCCATAGGCTTCATGCGCCCCATGTTATCCTGCACAGCAAGCATACCAAACTTACGGCAATGCTCAGGAGAATACGCCTTCATCTCTTTGAGTACTTTAGCGTCTACCTGTGGTGCAGAAGCATGTATGGACTGAGGTACCAGTGCAAACATTCCCAAAAGCATCACTACTACTGCACTATTTTGCAGTTTTCTAGCCCCTTTTAAGAGTTTTTGAAATCTTCCCGTTGGTATAAATAGACTCCACAACATACCCAAACCAAGCAACAAATACCCCAAATAGGTAGGTAATGTACCAGGGTCATGATTGACTGAGAGTACAGTACCTTTCTCATCTGGATCATACGAAGATTGGAAAAATCTATAGTTTCTATGGTCTAAAATATGGTTCATATAAATCCTGTATGGCATAGTGATATTTTGCTCTTTGTCTATAAGTACCACTTCACTGGCATAAGAGGCAGGTGTCATAGAGCCAGGGTAACGTTCTAGTTCAAACTTTTTAAGCTCTATACTAAATGGTAGAGAGATAATTTTGGCACCCACACGCAGTGCCACATCTACACCATTGAGTGTAAATCTTTTTAGCTCACCTACATCACCTTTTCTTGGCCTACAGACAACTACTTTGCTTTTGTCTCCTATTTTCACCTTCAGTTTGATATACTCAGCCTGCCCCGGTTTTGTTTTAAGGTCATGTGATACTGTTTTGAGTATTGACTTTTCATGAATACCCTTAAGTACCACTGCATTTTCACCAAAACGGTAGAGTGTCCTTTTGCTTAAGTTATTGTCTCCTGCAAGAAGCTCTCCACTCTCTTTTGTATCCATTTTAAGTGTTTGCAAATTAAACGGAAAATGTACCCGAAGTGCAGTTGGTTGACCCAATATCTCAAAAGTTGGCTTGTCTGTAGGGATATTTTTTCTATTATAGGCAATATAAAAACTACCAAAATCAGTGATACTTCCTGATTTGAAAAAGTGTATCTTTCCTTCTCCTCCTGCTGAGACTTTTAGCTCTAACAGTGTCTCACCATGCTCATCATAAGCGATCTCTTCATGTGCTGTTGGCATATATTGCAAAAGCGATACTTTGACAGTTTTATCTCCAACTTTTAATTTTTCAGATAAGCTATTCGGTGTCATTGTGGAGAGATAAAGAGGTTTTTCAAACGAAGCATTACCATCCCTGCTGATAGCAGAAATCTGTAAAGTTTTTACATCTGAAACCATCAAATTCGTTGATTGACCTTCACGAATATGCATAATCCCCTCATACCCCACATAACGTGTAATGAGTGCACCAAGTGCAATAATAATAAAAGAAAAGTGAAACAAAAATACAGGGAGTTTTGTTTTGTATGATTTGTATTTGAAAATTTGATAGGTTAAGATAAGTATAAAATAGGCTAAAAATACCTCAAACCATTTGGCTTTGTAGATAAGTGCTCTGGCTGTCTGTGTCCCGTAATCGTTTTCTATAAATGTTGCAGCACCTATAGCTACACCAAAAATAAACATGACCAGCACAGCCATTTTCATAGATAATAGTCGTCTTAACATGGTTTAAAACCCCTTGCATATATGAATAAAAGCGATTGTAACCAATGTTTGTTAATGGACTGCTAATTTAAATTAAATTCTCCAAAATACCTCATTAACTACTTCAACTC
>JALVXW010000276.1 GCA_027038155.1 Sulfurovum sp. | reverse complement strand
TTAGAAAAAGGTTAGATAGAGGAGAGTCTGAATCTATTGCATTGGCAAAAAAGCTTGAACTACCGTTGATTATTGACGAGAGAAAGGGGCGAAAGATTGCTAAATCTTTAGAGATTAATATTATTGGATTTGTTGGGATTATTTTGAAACTTTTGGAAAAAGAGATTATCTCTAAAACTAGAGCTGTAGAGATAGTCAAACAGGTAGAAGAGAATGACTTTAGGCTTTCTGATGGATTGAAGGCTTTGATTTATGGTTTTTAGTTCTT
Organism: Sulfurovum sp.; assembly: GCA_027038155.1. Classification (GTDB taxonomy): domain Bacteria; phylum Campylobacterota; class Campylobacteria; order Campylobacterales; family Sulfurovaceae; genus Sulfurovum. The sequence goes on along the minus strand of JALVXW010000276.1, from coordinate 1,509 downwards.
ATCTCTCGCACACCACTGGTAAGTATCTATACACTTGAGCATATTTCTATGAAACCCTTTGGGGCAAATGCCACTTTGAGGCACTAGCGTGGCATTGGATTTTACCATTCCTTCAAGTGATGTCAGGCAGCAGTGGCTGCCGTTACAGGCTTTTTCTAGTTTGAGGTAGTAGGGATTTGTGGTCTTTAGGGTGTTATGCTCTTTGCTTTGGCACGATGTCAAAAACAAGATGGCTAAAAGAGGTAGGTATCTAAACATCGGTTACTCTCCTTTGTGGGGTTGAGGTTGGTAGGGAATGGTATCATCTTTGCGTCCTCTTTGTAGGCGTTTGCGTATCTCGTTTGCACTATAGACATACCCTACATCATTTTTGGTCTCTATCTCGTAGATGCCACGAGGGGTAGAGAGGGTAATGTAGCTGGTACCTTTTGCTTGGGTGATGGTGGTGGTATAGTCTATGCCCTCATCACTATAGACACCTGTGGTACTGATGGTGCCATCATCATAGGTAGTGACCGAGCGTATGGTGAGTGGGTAGTCATACCCCTCTATATCGGTAAGGGTAAGGGTATCTCCCTTGTTGAGTGATGCAAGGGCATGGTTGGTGATAGTAACAGCCATAAGAGGCTCTACGTTAGCTCTAGGCAGTGTGGTGAGTTTGGCCTCTTCAAGTGTAAGAGGTTCAAACAAAAGAGCCTCTTGGTAAGAGCTCTCTTTCTGGAGCGTTTTCTTTTCTTCTTTTTGCTCTGTTTGTACTAAAGGTGTCATCTTTTGACTCTTTTGTAATACGTTATGTTGTTGGGTAGCGTGTTTTTTTTGGGGTTGTGTAGCCAGAGTAGAGTTTTGTGTTCTTGTCTGATTGGTTTGTTGATCGTCCCACCACATCATAGTGGTCAATATCATGACGATAAAGAGCACTCCCCAAAGAATCTTTTTTGACATCTTAGTAGAGGTGTGCAATCTTTGGTGCAGTGTAGCCCATAACCTTTGTGGCATGTGCCTCGCCTGGTTCTCCTACTGCAATACCACAAGGATACCCTGGAATACACTCATACTCAGGAGAGGAGAACTTTAAAATCTCTTTTTTGGTATGGTAGAGGTATCCGTATGCCATAATGGTGGTAAATTTTTTATCGACCCCATGCCCCAAACCATAAGGAAAAGGCACTGCATGGTCTCCATTTTGTAGATGCGAATGGACAAGTCCCATATTGTGTCCTATTTCGTGTGCTGTGGTACTGCTGGGGCAGTTTATCTCCACCTGTGCAAACATGGCATCTTTAAAATAGGCACTATCTTCATAAGAGGAGACACTATAGGCGACACCACACTGTACCAAATCACCCTCTTTTGCATCGGTAATGACCTGATAGAGCAGTACGGTATCTGCTTTATATTTCTCTCTGAGTGCTGCAACTTTTGGAGAGTTCGCTATCTCTTTTAGTGCAGGGTGGCTTTGTGCCGCATACTTTTTGATAGCAGCGATATTTAGATGAATATCAAGCCCAC
>JALVXW010000275.1 GCA_027038155.1 Sulfurovum sp. | reverse complement strand
TAAAAAAGCAGGTCTCTTTACCGATTATTGCAGATATACATTTTAACTACAAATTGGCACTTGAAGCGGCCAAGTGGGTGGATTGTATCCGTTTTAATCCTGGAAATATTGGAGAGAAAGGACGCATTAAAGAGATAGTCAAGGCGTGTAGTGAACGTAACCTACCCATACGCATAGGGGTCAATGCAGGCTCACTTGAAGAGGAGTTTGACAACAGATATGGTGCAACAGCTAAGGGCATGGTGGCAAGTGCGGAGTATAATATCAAATTTTTAGAAGATTTGGGTTTTACCGATATCAAGGTCTCTCTTAAAGCCAGTGATGTAGAGCGAACCGTCGATGCCTACCGTATGTTGCGTCCTAAAAATGCCTACCCTTTTCATTTGGGGGTGACAGAAGCAGGGACGATTTTTCATGCGACAATTAAATCCTCCATTGGATTGGGGGCTTTGCTTTTAGATGGTATTGGGGATACGATGCGTGTCTCTATTACAGGAGAACTCGAAGAGGAGATAAAAGTAGGCAAGGCGATACTCAAAGACTCTGGGCGTGTACAAGAGGGGCTCAACATTATCTCTTGTCCTACCTGTGGACGTATAGAAGCCGATTTGGTCAGTGCCGTAGCAGAGGTAGAACGCCGCACTGCACACATTAAAACCCCTATGGATGTCTCGGTGATGGGGTGTGTGGTCAATGCCATAGGCGAAGCCAAACATGCCGATGTTGCCATCGCCTATGGTAAAGAAGCAGGACTTGTAATGCTTAAAGGTGAGGTGGTCGCACGCCTGCCTGAGAGTGAGTTGGTTGATAGATTTGTAGAAGAGGTGGAGCGTTTTGCAGAGCAAAACAAGTGAATAGCTAATAGTGAATAGTGAATAGTTATGGTATGCTTTCTTAATAAAAAGTTTTAGTTAAAAGGCAGTAAAAGTGTTATACTATTCACTATTCACTATTCACTATTCACTTAAAATCCGAGAGGAGTTTTAACGTGGAAAACATGTACAACCTTAACATTGAACGTGCAGTACTCTCTGCGATTATTTTTGACCCTGAGATTTATGAAGAGATTGCAGCCAAACTTGTACCTCATGACTTTTATCTGCCTTTTCATCAACATGTCTTTACTGCGATGGAGGAGCTGAGCAGCGAAGAGAAACCGCTTGATGATGAGTTTTTGCGTGCCAAACTACAGGCTATGGGCAAGTTTGACGAGGTGGCGATGCTTGATATTCTCTCTGCAAACCCCATTAGCAATACGGCTGCCTATATAGATGAGATTAAAGCAAAGTCTGGCAAGCGTGCTTTGGCTACACTGGCAACAGAGATAAAAAAAGTTACCATTGAAGATGATTTGCCTGTAGAAGATGTGATGAACCTTGTAGAGAAGAAGCTCTATGAGATTACCCAAAATGCAACCTCCAATGACTTTAGAGAGTCCAAAGAGATTACCCTTGCCATGATGGCAGAGATAGAGCGTCTTAAAGCACTGGGCAACTCCAAACTTATAGGTACCGATACAGGGTTTAAAAACCTCAATGACAAAACCTCTGGGTTTGGTAAAGGAGATTTGGTCATTATTGCTGCACGTCCAGCGATGGGAAAGACAGCCATTGTGCTCAATATGGCACTCAAAGCCATAGAGCGTAATGAGGGTGTGGCATTTTTCTCGCTAGAGATGCCAGCGGAGCAGTTGATGCTGAGACTGCTCTCGGCAAAGACCTCTATCCCTTTGCAAAAACTAAGGGTGGGGGATTTGACAGATGAGCAGTGGTCTCAGCT
>JALVXW010000274.1 GCA_027038155.1 Sulfurovum sp. | reverse complement strand
CATTTGAGGCAGGGCTCTACTTACCCTTTGGGCCATAAACATCGCTTGGTACTCTTGGGTCTCTTTAAGAAAATGAAAGAGTCTCATGTAGGTTTTGCTTCTACTCTTTTTTGCCCACAAAAACGCCTCTTTACTCTGCCATGGGAAATCACTTTGAGGGGTGATACCTTTGGGCAATACAACTCCGTGCTCCTGCATAAACGCCAACACCATAGGAAAGACCTCTCTAAAACGCTCCGTATGGTCTTTGGGAAACCAGATAAAATGCCCTATGCCCAAACTTGCAAAGTCCTCTCCGTTGTTCCACCAAATGAGGTATTTGTCTTTGCCTGCCCCCTCATTTTGCCATACTTTTTGGGCGATGAAGTTGGCTTGTTTTTGGGTAAGTTTTATCTCACTAGAAAAAAGTATCGTAACCCCAAACAAAAAAACAAAAAGTAGCTTCATTTTAGACAAAACTCGGTGCATCATTGGCAAAGAGTATCAAATCTCCTGCGCTTGTCTGCTCTACAAGCATCTCTTCCATCTGGGCTTTGCTTGCTAGTTTAACTAACTTATCGGCATCAACATGCTCTTTAAAAATAGCATAGTTCAAGTCACCAGTAACTACCACCACATCAAAGACCTCATTGGCACGTTTGGCCACCTCAACATTGAGTACATCATCTACCTCAACAAGTCCAGGGGTGATGACCACTTTTCTGCCCTCATAGGTACTTGCCAAATCAAACGATGCCATCATCCCATCGATGTTTCCATTAAAAGAGTCGTCCAGTATCACCTTGCCACCTGCATCGATGCGTTGGAGTCTATGCTCAACTGGTTTGAGTGTACTAAGTTGCTTTTGTATCTGCTCATCACTGAGCCCTAACTCTTTGGCTACAAGTACGGCAGCGGCTAAATTCATGGCATTAAATGCACCTAAAATGTTAGCTGAGTAACGTACACCATTTAGACTAAAGCTTGTACACTCTAACGTTGCTTCTACATCTTCTATGACAAACTCTGGGGCAGGCACATTTGAACGCATATCTAAATTGCTCTTCTCTCCAAAGGTATGGACATTGGCTTCAGGTTTGACCATCGCACTCTCATGAATATAGGCTTGTTGAAGTCTATCAGTTTGAAGTATCTCCATTTTCGTATTGCGAATGTTCTCCATGGTTCTAAAGTACTCAATGTGAGCTGGACCTATCTTGCCTACCACCACATAGTGAGGATTTACAAAAGTAGTTATCTCAGCGATGTCACCTTCACCTCTTGCCCCCATCTCTACCACATAGACTTCTGTATCGTCTGGTAAATCGTTGTTTATATCTATCATTACCCCGCCTAAGGTGTTGACGGAGCGTGGGGTTGCGTAGGTTTTATATGTGGCTTTAAGCAGGTGTTCTACGTAGTTTTTAATGCTTGTCTTGCCATAACTTGCCGTAATCCCCACTACTTTTAGGTTATCCATAGCCTCTATCTTCTTTTTGGCTTTGACTTTGAAACCGTTAAAGAGCATCTTTTCTATCAACACAGAGACCGCAAATGCCAAAAAGAGAGGAAGTACAACAGCAAAGTGCTTAAAGGCAACCGCGATAAAAATGGCAAAAAGGAGCATCGCGGCAAAGAAGCGTTTGACTCTTCCTGTAAATACCAGTGGCTTGTCAAGTCCTCTATACCAAAAGTAGAGTGCCACAAGGTAGCCAAAGACAACCACAAAACCATACTCGCTCATACTGTTTACAAGTAGATAGAGTGCAAACGGTACCAAAAAGTAGGCAAAGTGCCACCAAGTTTTGGTATGGTGAAAAA
>JALVXW010000273.1 GCA_027038155.1 Sulfurovum sp. | reverse complement strand
TACTCATCTGTACCAAACTCATCACAGTTACCTTCAAGTTTTATTTTTGAGTTGGTCGCTTTAGCCACTTGAAGATTATGACGTATACGTGCCTCCATATCTGGGGTAATGGCATATTTCCCAAAATTAAAATAGACAGATTTAAACCCATCACGGCTACTGTTGTAGTACCCATCACTATTTAGACCTTCACTGTTTTCATTGCCATAACGCGTGTCTGAGATACTGATAGTATCCCCTCCTAGTGCACCATTTCCTCCAATAATATCTGTACCTGTCACATTGCTTCCACCAGGCACCAATCCATCTGAAGCGTTTTGAGCACATCCAGAGAGAAGCAGTAGTGTAAGTGTTGTTGCTGTAAATAGTCTTTTTTTCATCTTATATCCTTATATTTAATTTACCAATCTATAGATTGTATTTTATTCCCACTGTAAGGGAAGAGCAAACTCTGAAAACTTTCAAGGTTGATGTATCCTACAGAGGTTCTGTTGTTAAACTGTTTCAAGAAGAGTACCACCGAACCATGGTAGGCAAACCTTGGAAACTGGTTTGAACCTGTAGTGGTAATGGGCCTGGTACTCCCTGCACCACTAGAGGTTACGTAGAGGTTAAATTGGTTAAGACCAAATATATTATTACTCTCTCTACTTGCATAGACTATCTTCTCTCCACTGGCGTCACAGGCATTGTTGTTTTTACCATGATAGACAACTTGTGTGGTAGCCGATGAACCTATCGTTTTTTTAAAGACATTGGCATACCCCAAACGGTTAGAGACAAACAGTACTTTTTGTTCGTTATCAACATATCTACCATTTACATCAATCCCATGAAATTTGGTAATGCGTTTTTTTGCCCCATTGGCAAGATTTAACTCATAGATATCTGCTTGTCCAGAAGGTGCCATTGTTAGAAGTATTTTGCTTCCATCATCGCTGACATCCGAACAGACCAGCATCCCTTCAGAGCTTATTATCTTTGTTTTTTTACCTGTATAGATATTGACCTTATAGAGTGTAGGCACTACCCCATTATAGGAGGTGTAGTAGAAACTTCTCTGCTTTGCATCGGCCCATTTGGGAAAAAGGTTGAGCCCACCTCTGATAATCGTCTTTCTGTAATTAAAAGTATAATCTGCCAATCGTATCTCGCTATGCCCCGATGTTGTATAGGTAGCATAGACAACATAACGGTTTATCCATGATATATCTGCATAGTGTAGTGCATGATTAATGTCACTTACTGCCTTGTGAATCAAAAAAGGCACTTTCGCCTCTCCTGCGATAGCATAACTCTTTTTTAACACAAGCGAAGCATCAGAAGCTTTGATTAAACGTATAATAAGTTTACTGCCATTTGTTCTGGAGAGTGCATACTTTATGACATACTCATTCCCTTTTAATGTAGGTAAAATATAATTACTGGTTGCTGCACCCTTATGGTGTGCTGTGTCTGCCAAAAAGTGTCCCGATATTTTCAAATCTGCAAGTATCATCTTAAAGATTTTGGCATCTTGATCTACAGAACCATCTACTACGGCCACTCTTGTTCTCTGCTCAACATCTTTCTCTATCTTCATAGTGGCATCAACCGCCCATAAAGAGATACTGCATAAAGAGACAAGAAAAGATACTATGATTAATTTTCGCAATCGTATTCCTTTTTATCTTAAATATTACCCCACTAAGTAAATACCCAAATTTTTGATGCTGTGATTTCGTTCATAATCAAGGCAGATTTTTGAAGGACTCGCCTTAGCGAATTCAAGAAAATCTAACGCAGAGTATGGGCGAAAGCAC
>JALVXW010000272.1 GCA_027038155.1 Sulfurovum sp. | reverse complement strand
TATCGTTTGCCTCATTCCCTTTGGCATCGGTTACTACCAGTGTAATCTCATGTTTACCATTTGTAGAGAGAACATACCAACGGCTCTTATGTGGACCAATAAATCTATCACCCTCATACCACCTATAGCTCAAAGGCTCCTCTCCTGTTCCTTCTCCTTTGAGGAAGACTGCTTTGACACTTGGGGTGATAGTGAGTGTTTGGTCCTCTCCTGCGTTGGCAGTAAGTGCATCTACCCCACCATGCACCGTCACCACCATCGTATCGTTTGCCTCATTCCCTTTGGCATCGGTTACTACCAGTGTAATCTCATGTTTACCGTTTGTAGAGAGAACATACCAACGGCTCTTATGTGGGCCGATAAATCTATCACCCTCATACCACCTATAACTCAAAGGCTCCTCTCCTGTTCCTTCTCCTTTAAGGAAGACTGCTTTGACACTTGGGGTGATAGTGAGTGTTTGGTCCTCTCCTGCGTTGGCGGTAGGGGTGTTGTCTTTGTCTAACAATACAATATCATCCACCCTCCCAGAACCACGGATAAGAAATCCATTGATGCTTACAATAGGGTTATTGGGCATAAAAGCATTCCAGTCTGCCTCCAAATCTCTAGTGAAGGTATGCCACGCACCATCTGCACTCTCTTTGCCTAAACCATAGTGTACCTTTTTGCCACGAATGATGCCTTTGTTTTCTTTTCTTTGGTTGGTGTAGGTGAGGTATCGGTTTCCCTCTTTGGTCATGAGTGAGACATAGACCCTAAAGTCTTCACTGTACCGCATAGACCACTGGAGTATCTTTTGGGTGGTGTTGTGCCATGCTTTAGGGTCACCCCATCCTCCTTGGTGTCCCAACATATATCCACTCTTTCGCCCCTCACCCTCAAACACTATTACACGGCTTCCTCTTTGGGCATCATAGACATTGCTAATGCTTGCGTTCTCTTTGTTGCCTGCATAGACTATCCATTTTGTGGTGGTACCATCTTCTGCATCTTCCATCATCATCGCATTAAGTGCTACCGTAGCAAACATCAACCCCAACATCAAAAACATCACTATTTTTTTCATCCTCAATCCCTTTTTGGTAATATGGTTTGGTATAGTATAGTATATATTGCTCTCTCTCTCTCTTGAATTTTGGCTTAAATTTTGCTGAAGTAGGGTAATGGGGGGGGCTTGTGGTGGTTTTGTTTCTGTTCTAAGATTACGAAAAACACATGGTTTTTGGAAGTGGAGAGTTTACTCCCACCCAAATGTGTAAAGAAAATGTATATTTTTAATGTAAAAAGTATGTAAACATTTTTACAAGTAACCTTTTTCTTCAAAAGTAGACCCACTTATAAAACTCACCTAAATTTACCCAACAATTCGATATAATACACCGTACCCTTTTTCGGTAATAAGGGTAGTGTTCTTAACTTATGTTTACTCTTTTAGGTGTTTCTTGTGGGAGTAGGTGGCAAGTAAACATGAGGAGTACACAATGGAAATTTATTTTTCAGTACTGACTTTGATGATTTCTATAGCAAAAGTCACTTTAATGTGGTTGAATTATAGGGATTGCAAGAAGCCAAAGAACACAGATTGAGAAATCTCACAAGGTACAAGGAATTAGGACTTCCTTGTACTTCTGTGTGCCCTTTCTAAAATTATACCCCACAAACATTAAACAAAAATAAAACGGACTTAAAAGAGTCAAAGGGGTGACAACAATAACTCACTTCCCACTCCTCTTTATCACTCCATACACTGCTGGCTGTGATACGCCCAACACTTTAGCAATCATATGCTGAGAATACCCTTGTTCATA
>JALVXW010000271.1 GCA_027038155.1 Sulfurovum sp. | reverse complement strand
ACTTCACACTCTCCAAAACGAGAAAGCAGAGGACCCAGCACCAAGATAGATGCTCTCATTTGAGAGACTATCTCATAGACTGCTTTGGTAGAGTTGATGCTTCCGTTGTTAATCTTTGCAACAGTTTTGTGATGCTCTACCTCTCCGCCAAGTATTGTGAGAAGTTTGAGCAGGGTACGGATATCAACCACGTTGGGTAAGTTGGTCAAAATAACCTCTTTGTTTGAGAGTATCGTTGCAGCAATAATAGGAAGTGCTGCATTTTTCGCACCAGATATGGTTACTGAACCACTTAATTTTTTTCCACCAACGATTTCCAAATAATCCATCTGTAATATCCTCTTAAGTTATTGAAAAAGATTTTATCCAAATAATGATTACAAGTGACTATAGTCAATATTATATTAAATAGTATTATATTATTTTTTGAGAGATTTCTATTAATTAATAAAAAAATTGATATTATTCACTATCATTTAAAGTTTTTATAATTATATTTTTTGTATCATATTTAATAATATGCACAACATAGAGGGCTCAAGGCCCTATTTTAAGGGACATAGATGTCAAGCAGTTTAGAAAAACTCAAAGCACTTACAAGCCGTTTGGAAGAAAAACTAGAGCAAAAAGAAGAGAAAAAATCTTCTCTTTCAAATGAACTCAAAAGAGAAGAAAAGAGAGTCCCAAAACCTGTTGTCAAAGCTGTTTCAAAACCGCATAATAATGTTGATACTGTACGAAATGAGAATATCACCAGAGTACGAGTGCTTTATGAAAAACTTAAAATTTTTGAAAAATCTCCAGATTTTAGTCAAATTTTTATCTATAAAGCGATGAACCTTTCAGGGATTGGACTCAAAGAGGATGACTTTGGTGAGGTGCGTGAAGGGAAGTATATTCAGATTATTGCTATTACCTATGAGCCCGATAAAAATGGTAAGAAAAAAGCAAAAAATATCTCTTTGGGCTACTTTGGAAAGGCAGAGACCTTATCTCAAACGCTCAAAAATGAGATTATTGAATTTGTCCTTAGATGGCGTTATGAAAAAGCTTTTCAAAATTTAGAACACTATAAAGAGCTCATAGCAAGAGTCGAAGTCTCAGAGGAGAAACCAGCTACGCTTTTTTAATGAAAATTCGCTACAATCAGATTTTAAATTACCAATTTAGGATACTTCAATGCACCTAGACCTCACTCCAGAAGCACTTTTGGCACAACTTGGCTATACAAAAACGCAACAGACACTCAAACAGATGAATGATATTATCGCAAATACAGAGGGGTTTGAAAAGTTTTCGCAACACATTCCCTCTTTTAGCGATGCATTGGCGGTTGAGAAGGGTTACCTTGCTATGTCAAACTCTGTTCCTCATCTTAAGATTAAATGCAACGAAGATATTGCTGCGGATAATCTTTCTGCCTTTACAGACTTGGTAAAACACTGGGCAGACAAATACAAACTTGAACTCAAACAGGTAAAAAATAAAAACACTTACTACATTATTGGTTGCAAATAATTGCCCCTTACTTCTCTTAACAAAGAGCAGCTTTGTGCTGCAACAGCACCTTTGGGACACAACCTTATTATCGCCTCGGCAGGTACAGGTAAGACCTCTACGATTGTAGGGCGTATAGGGCATCTGCTACATACTGGGGTAGAGCCATCTTCTATTCTTTTGCTTACCTTCACCAACAAGGCAGCAGGGGAGATGATAGCACGTCTGCAACGCTACTTTCCTGCAAAGGTAGTCAACAAGATAGAGTCTGGTACTTTTCATGCTGTCTCCTACCGTTGGCTTAAAGAGATCTATCCAA
>JALVXW010000270.1 GCA_027038155.1 Sulfurovum sp. | reverse complement strand
AAATCTAACCATTTTTCATAACACATTTACCTAATACCACTATAATACCCAAAACACATACCAAGGAAAACACTACATGTTTAAACAACTCTTCATCTGGACGATTGGAGCATTTATACTTTTGCAAGCCATACAGATAGATATACCTAAGCCACCAAAAACGATAGACCCTAGCCTAGCACTTCACGCACCAAAAGAGATAGATAGCATGCTTAAAACATCATGTTATGACTGCCACTCCTACAAAACCAAAATGCCATGGTATGGATATATCTCGCCTATGTCATTAGAAGTAAAAAGTCATATCAAAGAGGGCAGACAGGCACTTAATTTTCAAGAGTGGGGTCATTATGATGAGTCCAAAAAGCAAAAGGTTTACAAAGGTATCGTAAAAACCATCAACTTTTCAATGCCTATGCCAATGTACCTCACCATACACGAAAAGGCAAAACTGACACAAAAACAGCGTAATCAAATAAAAGCTTGGGCAAAAAGTCATATCAAAGAAGAGGAGTACTAAAGATACTCTCCTCTCCCACACATAAGCGTATAAGGACACCATTTACACTTCTGTAAATCTTCGCACTTCTCTGCGACAAAATGCTTAGTTTGTTTAAGCTCTACAATCTTTTCAAATAGTAGTTCATTTCTCTCATCAAGGAGTGTTACCTCTTGCATAGGCTCTTTTTCAAATATTTTAAGATATACCAAGCGTATATTTTGGTATCTTCCTTTAAGCAGTTGATAATACACGGGCATCTGAAAGTCCATCATCTTATCAGGATTAAGTTTTTTAGGTTCACTTTCTACTTTGCCACTCTTATAGTCTATCACCAAAGTATCTGTACTGTTTTGGTCAATGCGGTCAATGCGCCCTTCAAAGTCTAGACCACCAATATTTATTTTAAACTTTTCCTCTCGTGAAACTACTTTCCACCCTGCATCAAAGTGTGCTATCTGACTTTCAACAAAAGCTTTTAGTTTTGCTTTCCATAACAGCTTTTGATATTCTGCTTTTGCATCATTACTTGGATGTGTAGTATCAAGTAATACAAACAAATCTTTTTCTAACTCTTCTTTGGAAGCATAAGACTCCTTTTTTTCAAAAAGTTTTTTCAATACATCATGCAGATGCGAACCTTCATTGAGCTCATCCTCTTTTTTAGCATCTATCTTTTTTTCATAATGGTAATAATACCTCCGTTTACACTCTAAAAAAGTCTTCAAGCGTGAAGCTGACCATGTAATACTGCTCGCATCAAAGTGCTCTACCACAGGGTCATCTTGTACATGTAGTTGTGAGGGTTGATTATAAAGCAGGTCAAACTGTGCCTGTGTCTGTTGGGCTTTTTCTAAGCCGAGTTCATAGAGGAACTTTGAGGGGAGTTTATTGTCAGAGGTACTGTAAATGATGCTTGCCTGATTAGCTTCTTCAAGTAAGCGTTTATAGTACTGCTTTTGTAAGGCTTCTCTGTCGTTTTTAGTAGGAAGGTTGGCAAACGCTCTTACCTGTGAGTTAAGAAACTGGTCTTTGCTGGACGCTGCAGGGACTACCCCTTCATTAAAATCTACGATGACCACACCTTCAAAACTTACGCCTCTGGTTTCAAGTACACCCATCACTGTAACAAGTCCACCCCGTACATCATCCATGGTTACTTTACTCAGAGACTTAAGCCATAAAAAAAGCCACTCTTTAAGAGCAAGTTCTTCAGACTCTAAGACTTTGATGAAATGCAAATACTTCTCATAAACCCGTTCATTCAACTTCTCTTTGGGCTTTTTATCTACTAGATCTCTTGTAAAATCGGGGAGTGAGACTTCAGTCTCGCCATTAGACGAGACTAAAGCCATCGTTTCCGATGTGTCTAAAGGACTCTCGTGAAGTCCTAGTTTATCAATTTCAGCAAAAAAATCATTCACTTGGCTTTTTTTACTTGCAGATATTTTTTCTATCTCTTCTAAGTTAAAGCCGTAACGCTCTAACAGTTTCCTACTCACCTCATCCCTACTTTGCCAGTATCGATAAAGAGCTTCGAGTGATTTATAAATAGGTCCGTTGCTATAGTCATATCCCATTGCAAAGTTTAGATTGTTATGCGTATCAAAAAGCATAAAGTGCTCTTTAAAACTCTCATCAGGCAAAATGAGGACTATCTTTTCTGGGTCTATACCACCTCTTACCATCTTCTCTATCTCTCTAAAAGCGATGGCTATCTGCTCTTCTCTCTCTTCTACGGCATAGACTTTTACATCAAGTAAACTTTTATTCTCTTCTGTTTGCAGTATCTTTTTATCACTCAACGAAAAATGAATATGCTTGTTGTTAGGAAGTTTTACCCCCAAAGCCTCAAAACGCTCTTGCATCTTTAGATTAAATATGCTTGTGGTATAGTATATACTCAGAGGTACTTGTGTAGAGATATCTTCTAAAAGTTTTAACTCAAAGTGGCTTAAATATCCTTCTAAATGAATCTCTATACTTTCATAGGTACTTAAAAAACCTTTATTGAGCCTATAGTTTTGCGGTACAAAAGCTTTATCGATATATCCATGACTCTCTAATAAACTATAGTAATTTTCTAATAACTGTTCAAGTATCTCAAGATGTGTGCCAAACTCCGCATAGGCATCTGCCTCTGCTAAGGTATCAAAACACACATCTTCAGCTGACAACTCCTCAAAAAACTTAAAAAGTGCATCACTTTTTGTAAAGAATCGTACCAATGACAGGTCTAACTTTAAATCTGAAAAAGCATCAAACTTTGCAGCTTTTTGTAAAAATAAAATACGTTGCAAAGGATCTATCTGAATTTTATTTTCAAGAAGTATGGCACGCTGTTCAAACTCATCCATACGCATCAATGTAGGTAAAAATCCATTTATATGTTTGTGATTTTGACTGATGGTACGTAAAGCTCTTGAAGTAGGGTAAATATGGAGTCTATTCATAAGAGAGATTACAATATAGTTTATGGCTTTAAATAAGCTGGGGTCTGAATATATCCTATCTTATTACCTATCACTACTTTAAGTTGCAACGTATATCTACCTGCTTTTTCAATATCTATATCATCAACTCTATAGATACCATCAATAAGTTTTATATCTTTTTTAAAAATATCATCTTTTGTTGTGTGTGGTCTAGTAAGTAAAAAAGTTACATTTGCATCATCTACACACTGGTTACTCTTGGTTAAAACTCTGTAGTCAAAACTATTTTTACCACTATGCAAAACAACTACCCTCTCATTTTTAGCCCATTTTACATGATCTAAAGGAATCTTCTCTTTTTTTACACCACTCAACTCTATCTTATAGGCTACATCAAATTTTGCTTTTTTTTCAATAATATTATTGATATTCATGTCTGCTTGTTGATACTTTAACATATAGTCATTTACCTCTTGTACAGGCATAGATACCGAATGTTTTACCGTCCAATACCCAAGTGTAATACCTATTAACAAAAAGCCAAGTATCATATGTGGCCAATAGGTTTTCTCTTTATTGTTTGCCATTTTTTATCCTCATAATAAGTGGTCTTAAGATAAATATCCAAAGTACAAAAAGTGAACCAATATAGACTAAAATTCTTACATAACCTATCATGGTTCTTGTATCATTAGGGATAGTTGTCGTTAACTTTACATTTTTTGAAGCAGCTATCTGATCAGCTAGCTCAGAAAAACCTTGCACCATGCCTATATTAAATTTATCTTCTTTTGTATTTTTATCTTCAGTGGCTATTACATCTATAGTAGCATCCAGTACACTACTTTTATCATATAGCTTTCGCAACCCTTCAGATGACGAGATAACGGCTACTCTACCTTTCTCTTTGGATTTTTGTGTAATTTTTGCATTTGGTGCAAATATTATCATCACATACGGCTTGCTCATGTTGACTTCATACTTCTTGCTATACTCAACCAAATTATATCTTATAGGAAAATGTTCATTGGTTGCTACAAGATACTCATTTACACCTGTTTTTGCAAATAGTTCATCTCCCATTTTATTAATGCGTTTTGAAACTTTAATTTTTAAAAGGTCATCTTTGAGAATATGCGTTGCATTTAGTAGAAGTGGAAGCAGCAAAGCAAGCAAGGCGAACCTTACTTGAACTTTAATCATAGTTTATCCTATAAAAAGGTGATTTGGTGTGAGCACAGCCCATGCTGTATACACAGCAGTAACAAGCATCATTAAACCAAGTACTTTATCCATAATTGTAATCATATTTTATCCTTTTATGAATTTATTTAACATCTTTAAAAGCAAAGTTTGCATTAGTTTTACTATCTGCTTTTACATTATCAAGACTACTTGTAATAGGTGTTGGATCATAAGGATTTGTTGCACTCCCTTGTTGAACACCAATGCCCCATACAGTTAAAAATGCAAGAATTGAAAGTAACAATACTGTTGCAATCAACATACCTGTTACACCATTAAGACCAAATACGGCTCTGTTTGTATTTTCAGTTACTGCCATCTTATTCTCCTCTCAATGTTTGAATATATGTTGCAAGTGCTTTAAGCTGTACTGGTGTCATCCTATCATGGAATGCTGGCATTGTACCAATAGCACCATGTTTACCATTTTTAATGACATGAGTAATAAGATTTTCATCGTACTCAGCAATGTTTGCTGCCATACCATTCATACCCTTACCATCTGCACCGTGACATCCTGCACATACACCAAATGAAGCAGGTTGTTTACCCTTCATTCCGCCAGCAACATACGCTGCAATCTCTTCAGCATCTTTACCCGTAACCATATTTGCTGGCATTGCACCCATTTGGTATCCAAGTTGATTTGAACCTTTTTTGATTACATCTAATACTTGCTTTTTAGAAATTCTTCCATCTACAAAATCATGTGCTTTACCAGAAAGCCCATCACCTGTGTTACCATGACATGGTGCACACTGTACCAAGAACATAGATCTACCCATATCTTCTAATGTTTCCTGATTTGGGTTTTTATATTTCTCTTCAAACTTTGCATTGTATGCCTTCACCTCTTCATTCCACTGCCCAATTTGTGAAAAACTATTTACAGGGTAACCTACAGTAAAGTACCACATTGCCCAAATTAATGTTCCTAAAAATGAGTATGCCCATCCGCCAGGAAGTTCATTTTTATACTCACCAATACCATCCCAGTTCTCCTCAGCAAGTTCACCGCTTGCAGTATCTGTTTTCATTTGGTTGATATATTTAATAGATACACCTACTGTCAAAACTGCAATTGCAACAGCACCAATCATTGTTATTAAGTTAATAGGATCACTCAGGTCAATATGCATTGAGTTAACTACATATACAGTAGCCCCAATAAGTATTGCTGCAAAGAGAAGTCCTTTTGCCATTAACGCATTCATTTATTTCGCTCCTTTTTTTTCATCGGAGATAGGATCAGTTGTATTGATAGGGGTACTTGTAATCTCATCATCAAGAGCAATATTCCCTAATTTTTCATAATCCTTCTCGCCTTTTTTTTCACTTCTGTACAGATACAAAATGTATCCATACATTAACACCACAAATATAATAGTCATAAAGAAAGTGGCATAGCCTTGAAGTTCTCTAATTCCCATTTTAGGTTACTTTTTAGCCTCGTAACGTTTTGCACCGAGACTGTTAAGGTATGCAATCAAGGCAACCACTTCAGGTACTTTACCTGCTGCTACCATATCTTTTACATCTTTATTTTTCATTTGTGCTGCTACTGCTTTTGCTTCAGCTAATACTTTTGGCTTATACGCTTCCCAAGCCTCTTTACCAGCCTTAATATCATCACCATATGGTGTTTTAAATATATTTTTAACAGTTACAGCCTCTGCATAAGCAGTCTCTATATCTGCTACATTTGTAAACTGATGTTTATATGCTGGCATAATTGACCCAGGTACAACCGATGTTGGCTCCCACATGTGGTTTTCATGCCAGTCAGTTGTACGGTAGTTTCCTACACGGTGTAAGTCTGGGCCTGTTCTTTTAGAACCCCATAAAAATGGTCTATCGTAAGCATACTCACCAGAGAGTGAATATTGACCATATCTATCTGTTTCAGATTTAAATGGACGAATCAACTGTGAGTGACATGCTATACAGTTGTCTTTTTTATAAACCTCTTTACCTGCAAGTTCAAGTACAGTATAAGGACGAAGTCCTGCTACTGGTCTTGAAGCCTCTGCAAAGTTTGGCAGGATCTCAACAAGTCCTGCAAATGCGATAACCAAAAATACTCCTACTGCGAAGAAGAATGGATTTTTTTCTAACCAATGAAACATAACCTACCTCCTTATGCCATAGGTGATCTAAACTGTGGTTCTTCTGTAAGCTCTTTAGCAGAAGTCATAGTTTTTATCATATTGTAAGCGAACATCACGAAACCTGTCAAGAATAATACACCTGAAAGGGCTCTAATCGCATAGTAAGGGTGAAGTACAGTCACTGTATCAATAAATGAATACATTAAGTTACCATACTCATCTACTGCTCTCCACATCATACCTTGTGTAATACCTGCAATCCACATAGAAGTAAAGTAAAGAACAACAGCTGTTGTCTGAATCCAGAATTGTGCCTCAATAAGATTTTTAGAGAAAATCTCTCTTTTAAACATTCTTGGAGCCATGTGAAATAGTGCAGCCATAATCATAAACGCAACCCAACCAAGTACACCATCGTGAACATGTCCCGGAATCCAGTCTGTAAAGTGTGCAATAGCATTAACAGATTTAACCGCCTGAATAGGACCTTCAAGTGTAGATAGCATATAGAATGTAGATGCTAGTACCATAAATTTAATCAAAGGATTATCTGTTAGTTGGTTCCATTCACCTTTCATAGTAAGAAGCATGTTGATCGCCGAACCCCATGAAGGCAAAATAAGCACTACTGAGAAGATAGAACCCATTGTCTGCATCCAATCTGGCACTGTTGACCATAAAAGGTGGTGTGAACCAGCCCAAAGGTAAACGAACATTAGACCCCAGAAAGAGAGAAGTGATAATTTATATGAATATACTGACTGTCCAGACTCTTTTGGAAGGAAGTAGTAGATCATACCAACGATAGGCACAGTAAATACAAATGCAACCGCATTGTGTCCCCACCACCATTGAACTAATGCATCATTTGTACCAGAATACATAGATACTGAGTGCATAATACTACCTACACCACCAGATGCAAAATATGTAGGAACTGCCATATTGTTGAAAAGATAAAGCATAGCTACACCTAAGAAACAAGCGATGAAGTACCACATAGAGATATAGAGTGCTTTTTCTCTTCTAATACCGATTAGTGCAAACATTGCAATACCCCAAAGTACCCAAATAACAACAATAAGTAAATCCAATGGCCACTCCATTTGTGCATACTCTTTAGATTGGGTATATCCCATAAGCTCTGTAACAACTAAAGCAGTAGCCGCCACAAGATAGAGGAAAAATTGTAATTTTGCTATAAACATTACAAATTTTGACTCTGCCATAGAGACTTTAAGTACCCTTTGTGCCAAATAGTAAAAAGTAGCAAATATACCACTTACTGTAAATCCATAAATAACCACGTTAGTGTGAAGTGGTCTCAATCTTGAGAAAGTACCATATTCACCCAATAGGTAATTTAAGTCAGGAAATGCTAATTGTGCTGCGATGAGCGTACCAATTAACATACCAACAAAACCAAACAAAATTGCTGTATAGGTGTACAATTTTGCTATGGTATAATCATATTCTAATGCTGCGTTTGATTGCATGCATACCCCCTTGTAAAATTTTATGTTGTAATTTAAATTATGCCATTAACACAATTTGACAACATTCAACCATGATTATAATACTTTTTTCAAATATTAAAGCTTAATATTTTTATGATTTTTATGAAGAGGTAAAAATTGTAACAATACTACTTTAATTGCGTGTAGATGAAGAATATGGGAGTATTTTAGTCCGATATAGTAAATCAATTTACTATATCGATTAAGTTAATTTATGCCTTGCCCTTAGCACTTTGAATAGCATGAATATATTGGTAATCTACAGAGATTTTTTGCTCTTTTGGTAGATTTTTAAAGAGTCTTTCAACCATAGCTTCAAAATCTTCAAATAAATAGTTTGCCATAGAACCAGGGATTGGGTTTATCTCGTTTAGGAGTACTTCACCATCAACTACAAAGAAGTCACAACGAATAATACTTCCTAAAAAGAGTGGATTATATATCTTCTTAAAGCTCTCTTGGATTTTTATTTTTGTAGCTTCATCAATGTCGGCT
>JALVXW010000269.1 GCA_027038155.1 Sulfurovum sp. | reverse complement strand
GCAACTTGCTGAAAACGTCTGAGGTAGTTATTCCAATCTCCCCCTACATGATGACGCCAACCTATAAAAATGGTTAGCCCCACACCCACAAGAGACCAGACAAATGTATTGGAACGTACATGCTGACGATGTGAAAGAGAGATCGCCATCACAGACGCAAATAGATAGAGCAGAAGATAACTAGCCACGTATAGACTCCTCTTTAAAGTACGTTTGAAATAGATTGACATAGCGTTGGGTATGCTCTACAGGATGATACTCTTTTTCTATTTTATGCCTATTGTAACGCCCCATCTCTTTACGTAAAGCTTCATCGAGATAAAGGCTCTCAAAGGCATCATACCATGCCTCTTGACTTCGTACCAACACACCCCCTTTTGGTTCATCTACCAGGTCACAGTTTACCCCTACAGCAGAGGCGACAACAGGCTTTTGACACGCCATGTACTGTATCAGCTTAAAGCCACATTTTCCTCTACTCCATGCATCATCTGGTAGTGGCATCATGCCTATATCAAATGCTAAAATAGTCGCTATCTCCTCCTCTTCACTCCACTCCGTAACCTCTATGTGGACCTCTTGTCTCTCTTTGTCTGACAATAGTGTTTTGTCAAACCCTAGCAAATGAAAAGAGACATTGTTATAGGTTTGCACAAACTTTTTCATCTCAGGGAGTATCTCTAGCACATAGACCGATGTACTCAAAGAGCCTATCCAACCGATGATAAAGGCATCATCCTTTTTTGGACAGTAGGCTTTTTTTGCATCGTTATATCTCTTTAATGGTACAACGGTAGGTATTTTGATAACATCTGCATTGTAGAGACGTGCATAGGCTTCAAGGTACGCATTGCAGACAATGACAGCAGAGGCATAGCCTATGACTTTTTCTATTTTTTTGCCCAAAAAAGTATGTATGAGCACATGTGAGGTGGTATCATACCTGTGAAATATAGCATCATCATACTCAACAATATACTGCACCCCTCTTGCACCCAATAAAAATTCAAACCACGCAGGGAAATAAGGAAACAACTCATACTCAATGCGTACCAAATCATAGGTTTTAGGCAAACACAAGATATGCACTATCGTAAAAAATCTATGCACATACGAGAGTAAAGCCACCAAAGCCTTACCCCATTTAGATGTTGTGGTAAAATATTGTGTACCAAATAGTGGTTTGATATGCATCGTGATATTGTGTTTCAAAAATGCTTCTTGATAGTGGTAAAACCTATACCTGCTACTAGGGCCTTCGTAGGCGTATTTGGTAAAAGCTAAAATCTTCATGATACCCTTGCGATAGAGACAGTGCTATGAAGTGCTTTTTGTGGCCTATGCGTACCTAGCCAAGAGAGAAACAGTATCTTCATAATCTTCAACTTTAACACAATATATGCCTTTTTTGAAATAGAGGGGAGTCTTTTTATGGTTTTAAGAAGCAAAATATATCCATCTTGAAGCCCTTGTATGTTTGTCATTGTGGAGTTGTGACCACTTCTATAGTAGTAAATCTCTTTCTCTACAAAACCATATATAACACTTTTTTGGCTAGCAAGCATCATATAAAAGAGTAAATCTTCGGCATGACTCATTCCCTCTTTAAATCGTACAGTGCCAAGTATCTCTCTTCTAAAAAGATAGCAGACATTAAAAAACACACGGCTATCCAGAGCCAAAAGCCGTGGAAGCAGTGCCCCTTGATAGTAAGGACTATAGGTGCGTAGTGTTGTAGAAAGGGTTGCATCTTTTACTACTATCTCTCCATCTACCACAGCGATATGTGGGTTTTTATCTAAATAGGCGACTCTCGCTGCCAAACTCTCTTT
>JALVXW010000268.1 GCA_027038155.1 Sulfurovum sp. | reverse complement strand
CAAAACATACAAAGCGATTATACGTGGAGCAAGTATCAATCCTGACAAAAAAGCACTCTTTGTCAAACTTTTTTCTATCTATAGCGGTATGCCAGAAAAAGAGATTTTAAAACGCTTCAAAAACCGTAAGGGCAAAGAGATAAAAGGCAATATCATCCTCTCTAAAACCATCAATTCACGTGCGGCGATGCAACTCAAATCACTCTCTTATAAGTTACGAAAACTCCATGTTTTTCAGTCGATTAAAAACCGTAACGGCATAGAGATACTCTATGGACTGGACATTATAGAAAATGGAGAGAAACGCCGTTTTCCTCTACATGATATTCTTAGCCCAGTGTTGGGGTATGTAGGCGACAAGAGTGATGGACGCTACACCCGTCCATCAGGCAAAAAAGGTCTTGAACGTGCCTATGAAAAGCATATTACTTCAAAGAAAAACGGCTACTTTAAAGGAAAACGTGATGTTGTAGGGGCTTTGATACACGATAAAAACTTCATCAGTCGTCCTCGTATAGATGGTCTTGATTTGCATCTTAATATCCCTTTAGCGTTGCAGCGACGTGTTGAGCTTATGATTGACCAGATGAAAAAGAGTATTGATGCCGAGGAGATTATTGTTGGGATTATGGAGAGTGACACAGGCAAAATACGCTCTTATGCTACAACCAAACGGTACGACCCTGCACATATCAGACAAAAAGATATCGCCTCTTTGGTGCCCAAATTTACAGAGTACCCCTATGAAGCAGGCTCGGTACTCAAACCCATTACCCTTGCCATTGCTCTTAACAACAAAGTAGTTACCCTAAACTCATGGTTTAAAACAGGCTATCATAAGTTTCAAATAGGTAAAAACCGCTATATCTCAGATGATGATTTTTTTGAATCACAAAATGTCACCGATATTATTGTGCACTCCTCCAACATAGGTATCTCCCAAGTGGCATGGAGACTTACAGGAGAGCAGTACAGAAGCGGACTACTCAAATTTGGTATTGCCAAACCATCAGGCATTGACCTCTCTCGTGATTTACCTGGTTCACTCAAACCCCTGCATCTGCTTGAAAACAAAATGCACCGTGCCAACAGTGCCTATGGCTATGGGATGATGGTTACCTTTTCTCAACTGTTTAAAGCCTACTCGGCATTCAATAACGATGGCTTAGCCATGACACCTAGACTTGTGGACTATCTGGAAGATGCCAATGGCAAACATTATACTCTCCCCCCCAAAGTAGATAACCTCAAAGCTGTCAGCAAAAAAGTGGCACACCAAATACACAACATACTTTTGGAGGTTGTTAAACGTGGTACAGGGGTCAAAGCACAATATCCAGGGCTTGAGGTAGGTGGCAAAACAGGTACCGCACACATTGCCAAACATGGACACTATGTGCGTGAGTACCACAGTAGCTTTTATGGCTTTGCCAACGACAACAAAGGGCACAAATATACCTTAGGGGTACTCGTTATTCGTGCCAAGAAATGGCATAAATATTTTGCTTCACAATCTGCTGTACCCACCTTTAGAAGGCTACTCGATATTCTTGTAGAGCTAGGCTATCTTAGCCCTGAAGGAGCAGCAGAACCGCTACCCAAGATAGCAATAGAACCTACCAAACCTACCAAACCAAACACAACAAAGCCTGCACCAAAACCATCTATCAAAGCTCTTTTCAAAAACAGACCCACAAAAGAGAAAACAACAAAGTCTGTTGTACAAAAATCTACTCCGCCTAAAAGTGTTACAAAACCAAAAGTCGTAAAAACAAAAATAGTCAAACCCAAAGTCATTACACCTAAAAAACCTACAAAAAAATCGGTGACGGAACT
>JALVXW010000267.1 GCA_027038155.1 Sulfurovum sp. | reverse complement strand
GTAAGGTCTTCACTGTACTCTTTATAGTATGCACCCAGTGTCCAGTCGGTTGTACCATGGAAAATACGTCCATTTTTATCCGAGACAAGACGTACATCAACATCTGTTTGGCTTCTGTCTCTTAGATACTCATCAAATGAACTGTATGGATACAAATCCTCAGAGAACTCACCCCTGTAAGACCAATCTTCATCATACGAATAGGTAACATCAGATTGGCTGTGACTAAGTGTTGAAATCAGGTGCATATCATTGCCTATATCATAGGTAGATTTAAGAGAAAAAGCATCTGTTTTTTGTGCATCTTTTCCAGGCTCATCTGCATGAGAATTGCGTGAATTATCAAAAGTAAACGCATCATACCCATTATCTACATCAAGATGAATATAGTGAAAATCTACCGTATGGTTATCTGAAGCGTACCAACGTAGGTGCATTTTTGCTGTTAATTCATCTATATTTTGCGTATCTTCACGATTTAAAAAACTATTTTTCATATATCCATCAGAACTGTTTTGATAGATAGAGGCTCTTGCTTCCAATGTATCGGGAATAAGTGAACCGCTTAATGCCACACCGTATGCTCTTGTGTTGTAGTTGCCTACGGTACTCTCTAGGTGTCCAGAAAATGCTTCTGTAGGCTCATTACTCTCAATGTTAATCACCCCTGCCATACCATTGGCACCAAATGTTGTACCTTGTGGACCTTTTAGTACCTCTATCTGCTTCAAATCAAAGAGTGTCACCCCTAATGCAGACTGAGAGAAGTCAATACCATCAATCATAATCCCCACAGAAGGGTTGACTGGTGTCTCAAACTGGCTACGTTCTCCTATACCACGGATTTGCACATAGTGTGCCCTTGATGCCCCTGAAGAGAAGTTTACATTAGGCACCTGCCCCACCACCTCTTCAAATGATACCGTGGTCTTGTCATAGACACTCTCTTCACCTATGACCGATACTGAGGTGGTTGTCTCTGAGAGCTTTTTGTCACGAAAGTCTGAACTTACTACAATGGGGTCAAGTGTGACCTCCTCTGCAAAAGTAGGTGTACTCAACAGTGCCGAAGAGGCGAGTATAGAGAGTGTTAAAATTTTTGATGTCATCATATTTCCCTTAAATAAAATAAGAGAAGAGGCATATATCATCATTAATGATACAATTCTCTTCCCTACGCTGGTATTAACCAGTTCAAGTTCTACGGGTTTTTATCTCAGCCCAAAAAGGCACCCCGAGAGATTGATACTGATTTATACAAAAAATTCATTTTAATTATGCTTAAATAGGAGTAGTTTACTCTTATTTATTGCCCTATTGCTTGCATCAATGCCTCTACACGTGCTTGAGAGACCTCTTCTCCTTCCAAAATATCTGAAATCATTGCTATACCTGAGGCTGCTTTGGTTTGTACCACCTCGTGAATATTCTCTATGGTTATCCCACCAATGGCTACAATAGGATAATTAACATACGCTGCCCACTCTTTTAGCCTTTGTCTGCCTACAGGCTCATAAACAAGTTTTTTTGAAATAGGCTCATAGATAGGACCAATAGCTAGATAGCTAGGTTCAAACTCTAATGCTATCTCTATCTCTTTGGGTGTATGACTACTAATACCTAAGCGTATGCCAGCATTGAGTATAGCCTCTACATCTGCTTCTTGAATATCCTCTTGTCCTAGGTGTATGCCATAGGCTCCGTGCTTAATGCCTAGTTCCCAAAAGTCATTTAAAAAAAATCTAGCATTAAACTCTCGTGATATTTCAATGGCTTCTGCAACCTCATCTTCCAAAGTTTCTCCTGCAAACTTATCTTTAGTGCGTAGCTGTGCTGT
>JALVXW010000266.1 GCA_027038155.1 Sulfurovum sp. | reverse complement strand
TTAATGCTTACCATTAAGGCCTCCAGTCCACTACAGATAAAGCAAAAAGGCATCAACATTAAACTCAAACCAGACCTAAGCCTCAACAAACAAAAGGGGAGTGATATACTCTATTTGGGGTCTATTGATTTACTCAAAGGGGGAAGTTATATGTTTCAAGAGAAGCGGTTTGTGTTAGCCAAAAGTGCCATCTACTTTACAGGAGATATTGCCAAACCTCTGTTAGACATCAAAGCAAACTATCAAGCACTCAACCATCTTGTCACCATAGGTATTACAGGGTTGCCCTCTGAGCCAAATATCCAATTCTCCTCCAATCCATCACTCTCTCGTGAACAGATACTCTCACTGATACTGTTTGATTCTCAAACCGATGGAGATACCCATAGCGGTAATGAGATGATGCGTATGATGGGTGGAGCCATGGCAAAAGCGGCACTCTCAGATGTGGGTGTCAAAGTAGATCATTTGGTTTTTGGAGAGGGAAACAGTGTAGAGGTGGGTAAAAAACTTACCCGTAAAATCACTGTCATCTACATCAACGAAGCACTTCCTAAGGTAAAACTAAAGTACAAGCACAGTAAACATACAGAGTCGGTGATAGGGGTGAGTGAGGCATCTCAATCTTATGATATTGTCTATAAGAGGGATTTTTAGAGAAATCTCTAAGAGAGTCTGTGTTTAAAATCTTCATACCCAAACTCACGTACGACCTCTATGCTCCCATCACTCTTTTGTATGGCAATACTAGGGAGTTTGATGCCGTTAAAGGTTGTGGCTTTTACCATGGTGTAGTGCATCTGGTCACAAAAGAGAACCCTATCTCCCACTTTAAGTGGTTTGTCAAAACTGTAGTCCCCCATAATATCTCCAGCAAGGCAGGTGTTGCCTGCAAGTCTATAGGTATAGGTTTTCTCTCCTGCTTCACCTGCTCCTGCTACATCTGCACGATAAGGCATAAGAATTGTATCGGGCATATGTGCTTCAGCAGAGCTGTCTAGTATCGCGATATCTATGCCATTGTGTACGATGTCTAGCACCGTTGTCACCAGATGACCTGTTTGCCAACCTATGGCCTCTCCAGGTTCCAGATAGACCTCCACATGGTATTTGGCTTTAAATACTTGAATAAGTGCTATAAGCTTCTCTACATCATACCCTTTGCGAGTAATATGGTGTCCTCCGCCAAAGTTTATCCATTTCATCCGAGAGATATAGTTACCAAATTTGGCTTCAAAGTGCTCTAGTACACTCTCTAACGCCTCAGCACTCTCTTCACAAAGTGCATGAAAGTGCAAACCCTCACACTGTGTCAAGATGCTCTCATCAAAGTTTGCCAATGTGGTACCAAGCCGTGAGTAGATGCCACAAGGGTTATAGCTCTCTTTTGGTGCTTCAGAGTATTCAGGATTGACTCTAAGTCCCAAAGAGAGAGTAGGGTTAATGGCTTTTGCTTTTGATGCATACTGCTTAAACTGTAAAGGGGAGTTAAAGACCAGATGGTGAGAGAGAGAAGCAATCTCTTCTATCTCCTCTGCTTTAAAAGCAGGGCTGTAGGTATGCACCTCTTTTCCAAAGGTTTCATGAGCAAGTTTGGCTTCATGTAGCCCAGAAGCACAACACCCATCAAGGTATGGTTTGCAACTATCAAAACTTCTCCATAGTGCATACCCCTTTAGGGCAAGTAAAACTTTCGCTCCAGATTGTTGGGCGATAGAAGCTATGAGGTTAAGGTTATGTAGCAGTTTATCCTCTTCAAGTAACCAACATGGTGAAGGTAGGTGTCTATAGGTTTTGTGATTCATAAATGTATTATATCAAAAATGTAGCTTGTTTAGTGTA
>JALVXW010000265.1 GCA_027038155.1 Sulfurovum sp. | reverse complement strand
CTTCTGCTAGACCCATTGCTGCAAGAACTCTTCCTGCTAATGAAATATCTGAAGTCTCAACAGTAACACCTGCTGCTTTAGTAAACGCATTTACAATAGGCAATAGAGAGTAGGTAGCTAGTGCTGGTGCCTCATCAATCTTTGACCATATAATTTTTGGTAATTGTGACATATATATTCCTTAAGTTGATATTTAGTTAAATGATTTTAGCACTAATAAAATATAAGAAAATTGAAATACCCTCTTTTGATTAAATTATCAGAAGAAGTTGTTTCTATACTACACAAGGGGTATTTTATAAAACTTTGGTCAAGCTCTATTCTGTAACTTTTTGATACACCAATACCCAGTCTATCCACCCAAACTACACAAGAAAAAAAATAGTAAACAAAAGAGGAGACCACAAGTGGCTTATATATTCGCTATTTTTAACTTTCGACTATCAAGCTTTCCTCTAAAAATACCCCTATCTCTTTAGCCTCTTCCACAATCAAATCACTCACCTTTAGTTTACTCTCTATAATCACATCTGCAAGTTTCGACTTAATGTGTAGTTCCAATGGACGTTTCCCTGGGTGACGTTCTACCAGACACATCAACTCCTCTACCGTCTTGGTATCAGGCATAAGGTTTAAGGCAAGTATCAATGGTGGTTGTTCAGGTTCAGGTACGTGTTTGACCTCTTTTTCTACCTTTACTTTGGTTTTTTTAGCCTCTTTAAGAGAAGAGATTTTCAAAATATTCATACGTGTAAAGTCGCCATCTTTGCCAATCTTCACTTTAAACGCAATAGGCTTAGTCATATCAAAATCCTCTTCAAGCTCTTTCAATCTGTTTTCAAAAAGCATCAGTTCAATATTACCATGCAAATCCATGATATTGGCAATACCAAATTTATTACCTTTTTTGGAGATTTTTTCCGTAATACTCTCTATTTTTCCTATAAAGAGTGCTTGTGAACCATCTGCCAAATCGTCTATCTCGGAACTTAATGTATATTTAATTCCATCAAGTTGTTCACGGTATTTATCCAGAGGATGCCCGGAGACATAAAAGCCCAACGACTCCTTTTCCATCTCTAGTATCTCTATTGGTTCAAACTCTTGCATCGTGGCAAGTTCCAAGGTTACAGAGATCATCTCTTCATCATCACCCCACAGTGAATTGACTGCCTGCTTCTTTGCATCTCCTGCTTTTTTGGCTGCCTCAACAATCTCTTCTATTTGAGAAAGCATCGCTTTACGACTGTAACCAAAACTGTCTAAAGCTCCTGCTTTAATCAGTGACTCTATCACTTTTTTATTGACTTTTGAGGAGTCAATACGCGAAACAAAATCAGAAAAGTCTCTAAAAGGTTCCTCTCCTCTGGCTTCAAGAATGGTATTGATAGCAATATCACCTGCACCCTTTATTGCACCCATACCAAACATAACCACCTCTTCGCCATCTATGTTACGTGCTTCAAATACAAGTCCTGACTTGTTAATATCAGGTGGAAGAAGTTTCATACCCATACGTTTCACTTCATCAACATAACGGACTACTTTGTCGGTATTGTTTTTTTCCAACGTCAAGATAGCTGCCATAAACTCGGTAGGATAATAGTATTTTAAATAGGAGGTATAAAAAGTGACCATTGCGTACGCTGCAGAGTGCGATTTGTTAAAACCATACCCTGCAAATTTGACAATAAGGTCAAACAGTTCAAAAGCTTTCTGTCTGTCAAAACCTTTTTTCGCTGCACCATCGGCAAACTCACCTTGCAGTTTGTCCATCTCCTCTTTAATCTTTTTACCCATCGCACGACGTACCAAGTCTGCTCCACCAAGGCTAAAGCCACCAA
>JALVXW010000264.1 GCA_027038155.1 Sulfurovum sp. | reverse complement strand
GTATAGTAATAGAGTATGATTTGTCATTTCATATTGATGATGTCATAACACTTCTCAAAGATGCTTACGATGCATTTGATACCAACTTGCTTACGGACTTTATACTAGAACGTATTAATAAAAGTATCGATGCCAACCCCTCTGTTATAGCAGCAGTATTATCTAGTGGTGAAAGAGATATTAATGAGATAGCCAAAAAAGTCTCAGCACTCAACGAGATAGTCTCTTCAGATACATTCAAAGAGCAGTTTAGTACCTTTAAACGTGTTGCAAATATCTCTAAAGATGTAGATTTGGATAGTCACTTAACCATAGACACTACACTCTTCAAAGAAGATGCAGAGATAAGTCTCTACAATGCTTACGAAAAAGTCATTAATCAAGAGTATAAAGAGTATAAAACACAATTAGAAGCACTTTTTGGTCTTAAACGTGAACTCGATAGATACTTTGATGATGTCATGGTCAATAGTGAAGATGAAGCATTGAAAAATAACCGTTTACATACTATAGGGTCTGTCTATAAGACATTTAAAGCGATTGCGGATATTAAGGAAATTACAGTTTAGATTTTATGTAAATAAACCTAACCCCAAATGATATGTAGGGAACAAATATGAAAATAGCAGATAAAAAAGCACTAAAACGAGAATCTATTATACAAACAGCTTTACAGCTTTTTTCTACCAATGGTTTTCATAGAACGACTATCCCTGACATCGCTACAAAACTTCAGATGTCTGTGGGAAATCTCTATAATTACTTCTCTTCTAAGGATGTTTTGGCTCAAGAGATTATTAGATATACTTCTGAAACATTAGGTGAAAAAATACGTAAAGTAAATATGACAGAAGCTACGGCTCAGGAGAAAATACACCAAATCGTTACTATCTATTTTACGATGGCAAAAGAGAAGCCTGAGACGATAGAGTATTTTTTACGTGTCTATCTCTCTAACCGAGAGGTTTTCTCTGATGGTTGTGAGGGAATGGTGTGTGTCTCGGGGTTTATTACAGAAATTATGATTTTCTTTGACGACTGTGTGAGTTCTAGTGAACTTCGTAACCAAGATTTTTTTTCTGCCTTTGGACTCTTTATGGGGTATTTGGGTGGCATGGTGTTTCTTAAGGGAGAAGAGGTTTTACCTAAAGAGATAGAGTTCTATATAGATGATATTTCTCGTAATATTTACAATGCACTAAAGGCATGATCTGTGCCTAGGCAAAAAAACCAAAACTACTTTGGCTACAGTCTATTACCTGCAATGGCAATACCCACTCATTTTTAAATCATCCAGATCTTTTTTCGATACTCTCTTATTTTGAAGTAGTGCATCATCCTGTATTGGAAGGTAGCTGTATAATGGAGGATGTCATTGCAAAGAGGGTGCCTTGTGATGTGCTTATTCTTGAAGGCTCTTTTAAAGAGGAGGGGGTCAAAAAAGATGGAGTAGAAGTCTCATCGCTTATTCATGCTTATGCAAAGAGGGCAAAACATATCATCTCTGCTGGAACCTGTGCAACTTTTGGAGGGATATTTAAACAAAATGACCCTGAAAATATCTCAGGATTTTGTTTTGATTTGGAAGAAAAAACAACAAGATATGCCGATTATGCTTCCAAACTTATCTCCCTGCCGGGATGCCCTATACGCCCTAGGTGGTTGTCCTATTACCCCACTAAGTAAATACCCAAACTTTTGAAAGAGTGAGAGGATGTAAGACGTGAGTGAAAAAAGCTGTAGGACTAACTGGTTAATTCAAAGATTTTTTTACTTGCAGGTTGCCTTCTCTCACTCTTCCCGAAGGGTGCAGTGCTTTCGCCCATACTCTGCGTTAGATTTTCTTGAAT
>JALVXW010000263.1 GCA_027038155.1 Sulfurovum sp. | reverse complement strand
ATGAAGAAAAAAGCAGCGCTTGCTGCTGCAAACTAATCTCTCTACACATACTTTTAAGATAAGAGAGGATATACTCTCTTATCATGATGTTTATCCAAAAAATTAAAAAGTTTCTCAGATGGAGAAGTGCACCAAAACCTCACATCACACTCAATGACGAATATTATAGTCATTTAGCACCTTTTAGACTTCCACTTATACTTACTGTACTTATTATGCTTATTGGCACGATAGGCTATATGGTTATTGATGATTTTACACTCATGAATGCCATCTACCAGACAGGAATTACCTTTACCACAGTAGGATATGGAGAGATTCAGCCTATTTCAGATATAGGTCGTATCTTTACGATTACCTTGATTATCTTTGGATTTGTTGTCTTTTCTATTGCTGTAGGTATTATTGCTGAAGTGGTCAAAAAGGGTGAGTTCCAAAAAACCGCAAAGGAGCGTAAAATGCTTTATGAAATTGCTAGATTAAAACACCATTTTGTGGTCTGTTATCATAATGAATTTACCATTCAAGTCACCAAACAACTGCGTGAAAACCATATCCCTTTTGTAGTGGTGGATCCACGTGAAGATTTAGAAGAGATAGCCAAAAAATATCACTATCCCTACTTTGTAACAGCTGAGCCCCATACCGAAGAGGGTATACTTAAATCACATCTCTCTTCTGCCAAGGGGGTTATTGCCCTTGCTGACAATGTAGCAGATAACATTGCTACCATTGCTTCAGCACGACTCTATGAAAAAGAGATAGGGCGTGCCCGAAAATATCTTATCATTGCCAATGCCAAAAGTAATGAAGATGACCAAAAACTCCTTAAACTCGGTGCAAACAAAGTGGTGACTGCCACCAAACTTATGGCAGAGCGTATCAATGCCATGGCAGTACGTCCCGATATGGAAAATCTGCTTCAAGAGTTTATGTACAAAAAAGATACACCACTTGACATGGAGGAAGCAAAGGTCTCCAAAACCTCTTGGCTAGCACTTAAGAAGATTAAAGAGGCACGCTTTAGAGATGTCTCCAATGTTACCATTATTGGTATTCGTCAAAAAGATAACAAATTTATCCCTATGCCCAAAGGCGATACTATTATTATGCCTGAGTCCAAACTGCTCCTCATTGGTACAGGAGAGGGGATACGCAAAGCCAAAAAAATTATTCGTAAAAAACAGAAGCCTGAAGAGCTTAAATTTATTTAAGGAAAAAATGTGTTTACACTTACCAAACAAGACAAAGGTCTTGAAAATGTAGCAGGATTTTACTGCGGAGCTACCAATGTAGGATTGCGTCCAGATACAGAGCAAGGGGATGTTGCATTCATACACTCTGAAGTACCTTGTGACATTGCTGCAGTCTTTACCTCCAATACCTTTCAGGCAGCACCTATTAAACATTTTCAGAAGTATGGAGAAGATTTCCAAACCAATTTTGTACTTATGAATGCCAAAAATGCCAATGCGATGACAGGCAAACAAGGGATTGAAGATATCGATACCATACTCTCTGTACTTTCACAAAAAGTAGATACACTTAATCCCGTCATGAGCTCTACAGGAGTAATAGGCTACCGTCTGCCTATAGAGAAAATTACATCGGCATTTGACAAACTCGATTTTTATACCAAAGATTCCGATGGAGCGGCACGTGCCATTATGACAACAGACTCTTTTAAAAAAGAGTTGGCATATAGAGTAGAGCTAGAAGATGGTGCATCATTTAACATAGCAGCTATATGCAAGGGTGCGGGGATGATTAACCCTGCGATGGCTACGATGCTCTGTTTTATCATTACCGATGCAGATATACCTAAAATTGATATGGACGAGCTACTCACACAC
>JALVXW010000262.1 GCA_027038155.1 Sulfurovum sp. | reverse complement strand
TTTCTGTATTGTGTGCAGAGATACCATTGGAAAAAAAGATAGGGCAGATGCTTATGGTGGGGTTTCATGGTACAACTGCGCCTCAAAATAGTCAAATATGCCAAGATATCAAGCACTATAATGTAGGGGCGGTGATACTTTTTGATTATAATCCTGTTGATAGGAGTAAACCTAAAAATATCGCAAACAAAACTCAGGTAAAAGCATTGACAAAAGAGCTTCAGGCTTGTTCTACAGATGGTAAGCTTCTTATTGCCGTAGATCAAGAAGGCGGCAGAGTACAGAGGCTAAAAAGCAAATATGGTTTTTATGGTAAGTTCCCTAAGGCTTCAGATGTGGTTAAAATGGATCAGAGTAAAATTAAGGCTACCTATACCAAAATGAGTGCCGAGCTTAAATCTGTAGGCATTAACTACGACTTAGCCCCTGTGGTTGATTTGGATATCAATATGCAAAACCATGTTATTCATGGGTTGGGGCGTTCTTTTGGGAAAGACCCAAAAATAGTAGCCAAATATGCCTCTACTTTTATAGATGCAATGCATAGTCATGGGGTACTTACCTCGCTCAAACACTTTCCTGGGCATGGCTCATCTGTGGGTGATACACACAAAGGGTTTGTAGATGTGACAAACTTATGGAAAAAGCAAGAGCTAAAGCCCTATCACCTACTCAAAAACAAGGCAGATACCGTAATGGTCGCACACGTCTTTAACAGACACTTAGATGACACATACCCTGCCAGTCTCTCCTACAAGACGGTAACAAAGATGCTTCGTTGGAAGTTGGGCTATCATGGTGTGGTGATTACTGATGATTTACAGATGGGTGCAATAAGTAAAAAATATGGACTCAGAAATACTCTTAAACTTGCCATTAACGCAGGAGATGACATCTTGCTCATAGGTAATCAGCTTGACCCCAAAAAAGTGCAAAGTACAAAACGTTTGGTAGATACTATTGTTTCACTTGTACGATCTAAAGAGGTAAAAGAGGAGAGTATCAATAAGGCGTATAGACGCATACAGAAGTTAAAAGAAAAACTATAAGGAGGAAAAAGTGAAAAATATCATTTCAAAATTGATTAAATATGGACCGATGCTTTTTATGCTGTATAGAAAATTTAGAAGGAAGTAAAATTTTACTATGTTGATTGTGCAAGGTATCTTTCCAATATAATCTGAGCAGCTACAGAGTCTATCTTCCCATCTTTTTGATGTCTAAAAACACCTTGGGTGAGCTCTTTGGCTTCTATGCTGGAGCTTTGCTCATCTTGATAGACCACGGGGATAGTCAATTCAAGCAAAGAGACAAAGTGTTTAATGCGTCTCTCCATCTCTTCAGAGCTTGCTGCATCTAGTGGCAGACCTACAACAAGTTTTTCTATCTCCCACTCTTTTAAAAAGTGGACCACATCACGTGCAGCTTGGTTGCGGTTTTTACGCAATATGGCACTTTGGGGCATTACAATGTTACCACTAAGGCAGATGGCTACACCAATACGTTTGAGTCCTACATCGATACTTGCTAATTTCATTGTGGTATTATAACCTAGTATCTATTATACCCTCTGGTCGTACAAAAACCATAATAGTCTGCATTGGCAGGCATATAGTATAGAGGGTCAAAAAGTCCACGACCTCTTACTCTGTCTTGGTAGGTGTAGTAGCGGTCATATCTGTAAAATACATCTTCAAAATAGTATCCATAACGGTTAAAATAACCATAATAAAAACCTTCATTGTCATAAAATGATGCTCTATCGTAACGGTACGCAAGTATCCAGCCACGTTTGCTGTATCTGTGTCCATGTTGTCTTATGGGTCTATAGGCACCTCTATAGGGTGAAGTGTT
>JALVXW010000261.1 GCA_027038155.1 Sulfurovum sp. | reverse complement strand
GTAAGTAAGTCGCTTACTCATTCTTAATTGTAACTTAAAAAACTTAATGATGGGTAAACAAGAAGATAATATCTATATCTTCTGTAAGGTTCTTCGGTGGTAGGTTACCCATGGTGCAGTAGAGGGGTCAGGGTAGGCCATATTTCTGTAACGCACATAGACATCAATAATGGCAGAGACGCTTGGAACAGGGTTTGGGTCTCCTGGAATGGTGGCATTGAAGTCCAAAAGGTTTCCTCCGCTATCTAGATTGAGTATAGTGCTACATTTTGTTGTGGTAAAATTGGTTGGACGAGGATTTGTTGCTTTGTTTGCAATATAGTGAATGTTAACATCCACATGGTAGCCCTTTCCTTGAAGTACGGTAGTTGCATCGGCAACAGCTCCCTGTATGAGGGTGGTGATGTCAACACCTGCACCACCTGCACCGAAGTTTGTAACACAATTAGCTCCTGCTAGAGCCATATTGTTATTTAATATCGCCAATATCGCTGCCTCTGTGTAGGCTTCGCTAAGCAAAACTGCCTGCTCTTTGTGGTACTGGGCAAAGGTCTCCTCTCCGGTACTTGCCGAGGTACTTAAAATGTAGGAGCTGAGTAGCCCCATAATGAGCATTACCCCCACAGCAGTAAGCATCGAAAAAGCAGGACGTTGGTTGGTTATGTGGTTTTGTATCATCTTGAAATCACCTTCTCTTTACATGCTGTTACAAAGTCTGTCAATCCTGAAATGTACGACCTCGCACACAGTTTAAAACGCAAAGTATTCCCACGCTCCATAAACTTAAATGAAGTGACATTACGGATAAGCATATTTTTTTTTGCAGCGTTACTATTATATTTTTCTCTAAACCATGGCTGATAGCTATAGGCAAGAGAGAGATCAAAGGTACCATCTGCACGTTTGGCAGAGGGAACCAAGGCATAGGCAGACCAGGCAAGTTTGTAAAACTCACCCATGTTGATAGGTGTAGCATTAACATTAATTCTGTCATGTGCATTTGCAAAATGGCTAGTGGTAATAGGGATACTACAGTTAATGTCATTAATGTTTGTTCCTAGTCCCAAACAGCTAGCACGAGAGAAAGCATCTCCAATTCCTCCTCCTGCAACGGTAAATTGTATATCTCCAGAGAAGAGGAGGATTGGTCTATCTTTTCCATCTCCCGCAGTAGTACCAACATCATTGTGAGAGAGATTTTGCATAATAGTATTTGCCAAACTCAAATCAGACCCAGGGGTGCGTATGGAGTGTCCATCTGGAGAACCATTGGCTCTAGCTGAATCCAAATCGGCAAAGCCACTCCAGCCAGGGGTAGTATCTGCACTAAAGCTGTCATTGTCGTAGCCTATCCACTCTAAAACAGTTTTGTTCTCGTCTGCTGTAGTATTTATAGCTTTCCAAAGTTCTCTGGTTTTTGACCAGTCGTTTGGATTTCTGGCAACCACAAGCATGGGGATACTAAACTGTAGTCTGTTGGCTATCTGCTCCGCGGCAAGCTCTGTGTTGACAGAGAGTTGATGAATAGACCTCTGGATAAGATGATTTTCATAAATCTTAGAGAGCACAGAGGCGGCAATGGAGGAGACTATCCCCAATATGAGTATCACAAAGGTAAGCTCTAGCAGGGTAAAGGCACGCTTTTTCATCGGTTGACTCCTAACTCTCTTATTTGGTATGAGCCGATATTGCAAGAGAAGGTGCTTAGGCTAATATTTTTGTCTGGAAAATGAGGAGAGGTAAGGGTGACGGTGATGAGTTTGGTGTTTCTACGAGCGTGTAGTCCTCCTAATCCTCCAGCTGAAAACGGTTCATTTCCAGGGATATTCGATTTCCCATACTGCACCTGTGCTGTAAGG
>JALVXW010000260.1 GCA_027038155.1 Sulfurovum sp. | reverse complement strand
GTGATAGACCTAGGAAGTACCAAAGAGAAGATCTCTAACACCATACCCAAAGAGATACGTAAAAACTTTGTTACCGCACACCCTATGACTGGTACAGAAAAATTTGGGCCCCATGCTGCACTCTCCACCCTCTACAAAAATAAAGTTGTGGTACTTTGTGACATGGAGCGTAGTGGAGCACACCAACAACATGTAGCCAAAAATCTCTTTAAAGACATTGGGATGAAACTTGTCTATATGGACGCCAAAGAGCATGACAGACATGCAGCCTTTATCTCCCATATGCCCCATGCCCTCTCTTATGCCCTTGCCAACTCTGTTATGCAACAAGAGGCCAGAAGGAGTATTGTAGCTCTTGCAGGTGGAGGCTTTAAAGATATGAGCCGTATTGCAAAATCTAGCCCCAATATGTGGGAAGATATCTTTAGGCAAAACAAAACAAATCTCTTAGAGGCGATACATACCTTTCAAGCCGAGCTCAAAAAGTGCGAAAAGATGGTTGAGTATGAGGAGTGGGAAGCCCTTAATAGCTGGATGCGTAGTGCCAATAGACTTCATGATATTTTAGACTAAAGGGCACCTCTAAAAGATGTGCTATAATCTATACCTAAAGGTTACAATCACCTCTGCTTGCTTATCAATACTTTTAAGTATTGCCTCTTTGAGCAGACGCTTCTCTTGAGAACTTAAAATACCCGTACTGATTACCTCACAACGCATCTCATCTACTTTTGCACGATGAAAAAGCTCTATATGGGTAAGCTTTATATGATGGCGTCCTACATCAAAATCAACATTGGAGAGCATTTTTTGTACACGAATATCCTCTTGCATCTGTTTAAAAGAGCTATATAGAGGAACAGAAACTAACGCTACAATCATCAACCAGACAAAGATACCTTTTTTTGCCACATGCAGTGGAGAAAACCCTAACATAGCAAAGACAAATGCTGCTGCAAGGACTATCCCCACAAGATTGGTAACAAAAAGCAAAAATGCCAAATAGAACATATGCCAATTGCCCCACCCCAAACCTATACCAGCCACGGCAATAGGTGGTACCAATGCCACGGCGATAGCCACACCAGCCAATGAGCCCAGTATCTTTTCATTGGATTTGGCATACGCTGCTGCTGCCCCTGAGACAATGGCAACAAACAGGTCAAGTATCGTAGGGCTCAAACGCCCTGCCATCTCAGAGCTAAGCCGCTCTATGGGTGTAAAAAGTGCTATAAGTGCCGCTGTTAGCAGTACCGACACTACCCCTATGGCTATGGTTTTGGCTCCATTTATCTGCAAGGTACTATCTTGTCTAAGTACCCCCATACTTAAACTCACAATAGGTTGCATAAGCGGTGCTAAAAGCATCGCACCGATAATCACAGAAGAGGAGTCAATAAACAGACCCAATGTTGCTATCATCGTTGCCAAAATAAGAAGTACCATAAAGTTTTGGCTTAGTCTGCTCTCTTCTCTTAGATTGGTAAACAACGTGGCATACTGCTCTTGACTTGCATGAGAGAAGAGCGGAATACTTTTACTTAGGTAGGTACTGCTCTCCTCATCAGAAGGGAGATGGTCAACTTTAATACTGTCTTTTCCTGCTCTGTGTTCTGCCTGTCTCTCCCAAAACTTCTCTCCTACACTTAATGCCAAAGATTTCTCTTCTACTTCCAACATAACCGGTGTAGTACCACTCTCTTGTGCATCAATACGTACAGAACGTGGCTCTTTTGTCTCTACATAGAGTTTGGAAGAGCGTATATATCCCACTGAACGCGGTAGTGCAGTAGGTGTCAAGTGTGAAACCAAAGAGTTAAACAGATACCCCATATACTGCACAATAGACGTAGGGGAGAGTATGACCATAGA
>JALVXW010000259.1 GCA_027038155.1 Sulfurovum sp. | reverse complement strand
CTTCAAAAGTTGGGTAAGCACCCTTTTCAAGTGCCAAGTTGCTTGACTCTTTAATAATGTAGTAAGAGAATGACTCCATTACCTCATCTATTTTGATAAAGTGCTCATGACTTCCCCACTCTATGCCGGCCTCAGCAAGCATCTGGGCTTCTCCCATAACACCCAATCCAATAGAGCGTGACTTCTCATTTGTCTTTTTTACTTTTGCCAACGGATAGAAGTTAAGGTCTATGACATTGTCAAGCATACGTGTAGCAATAGGCACAACACGTTCTAAATCCTCTTTGGTATTGACTTTGGAGAGGTTGACGGAGGCAAGGTTACATACTGCTGTATCCCCATCTGTTTTCTCTTTATCTACAATCCAAATCTGTTTTCCGTTTAGACTGTCAAGTGCTGTTACTTTTTTGGCTGGTTTTGTCATACCGTTGTCAACCGTCAGCATCTCATCCTCTTCGTATGATGCAGTCGTGCCATCTGTGAAAGTAAAACGTATCTTATAATGATTTGGTGCAGTATTTTGAAAAATCTCTGTACAGAGGTTTGTTGAGCGAATAACCCCTATGTGTTTATTTGGATTGGCTCGGTTTGCAGTATCCTTAAAGGTTAAGAATGGGTTTCCGGTCTCAAAGTAAGAGCGTAACATCTCTTTCCATAAGCCTTTGGCAGAGACCCGTTCTCTTGTTATCTCCTCTTCGGAATTTTCAAGTTCAATATAACGCTTTTCAAAATCTTCACCATAAAGTGATGTCAACTCTGTTACTTCAAAAGGGTCAAATAGCGTCCACATCTCATCGGCTTCAACCCTTTTCATAAAGAGGTCATTGAGCCAGATAGCAGGGAAGAGGTCATGGGCTCTACGACGCTCCTCTCCAGAGTTTTTCTTCAAGTCAAGGAAGTCACGAATGTCAACATGCCAAGGCTCTACGTAAACTGCAATAGCTCCTTTGCGTGTGCCCAATTGGTCAACTGCGATGGCAACATCATTGGCAATTTTGAGGAACGGAACAATTCCTCCTGCGGCATGCTTGTGTCCATCGATAAAAGAACCCATACCGCGTACCAACGACCAATCCCAGCCAATACCACCACCAAACTTAGAGAGCAGTGCCATCTCCTTATATGCGTCAAAAATACCCTCTATGTTGTCAGGCGTTGACCCAATATAACAAGAGCTTAGTTGATGTCTGGGGGTACGTGCATTTGAGAGTGTTGGTGTCGCAGCCATCACTTCAAATTTTGACAAAATGTCATAAAACTTTTTTGCCCATGTTTGACAATCAAATTCATTTTGAGCCAAAAACATTGCCACCCCCATAAAGAGTTGCTGTGGGAGTTCTATGGGCACCCCTTTGCGATCTTTAAGCAGATATCTGTCATAAAGTGTTCTAATACCTAGGTATGTAAACTGTAAATCACGCTCAGGTTTAATGTAGTCATTGAGGTCATCAAGATCATACTTATCTTTAAGCCCAAGGACAATACGCCCTTCTTTCTCCCCACGCTCAAAGTGATCGCGTAGATGGTTGTATCCTGTAAATCCAGTTACTTTATGATAGATGTCATAGATAAATAAACGTGCAGCAACAAAGGTCCAGTCAGGTCTGTCAATATCTATCTTGTCAACCGCTGTTTTAATAAGCGTTGTCTGTATCTCTTCAGAGTTAATCATATCACGAAACTGTAGTTTTGCATCTACCTCGAGTTCACTTTGACTTACACCCACAAGACCCTCTACCGCTGCAGCAGTATACTTCTGTATCTTTGTAACATCTAACGTTTCTACTCTTCCGTTTCGCTTAACAACTCTAATCATTTCCCCTATCCTTATATACATAAAATCCATCTTCATTTCAATGGCAATAATTAATCTGATTTTACTCAAATTTCCCTTGAATATTTGTTAATTTGAGGCATCATTTTTGGATATTATTTTTGTAATTTCAAGCAATAGCCAGGAGGTCCCCTCTAAAGGGGAAATAAGATTTAGAGGTTCCTTTATTTAAATACTCTTTTAAAGATGGCATCTACATTTTTTGTATAATAGTCATAGTTGAAACACTCTCTAATCTGCTCTTCACTTAACGATGCTCTAAGCTCTTCATCTGCAAGCAGATACTGAAGATAAAGAGACTCACCCTTTTCATTGGTTGAAGGGTTGCCCTGCTGTATCTCCTCCCACACTTTCATGGCGTTGCGTTGTACAATACGATAGGCATCTTCACGGCTTACACCAGCCAAAGGAAGCTCAAGAAGTACACGCTGAGAAAAAACAAGTCCACCTGTGAGGTTAAGATTTTTCATCATATTTTCAGGCATAACTGTAAGGTTTGCGATGACCGAATTCATACGATGCAACATGAAGTCGGTTGTAATAAATGCATCAGGCAACCAAAAACGCTCCGTAGAGGAGTGAGAGATATCTCTCTCATGCCACAAGGCTACATTCTCCATAGCCGGGTTTGCGTATGCTCTAATCATACGTGCAAGACCTGTGATATTCTCTGTAAGGATTGGGTTTCTTTTGTGAGGCATTGCAGAGCTTCCTTTTTGACCTTTGGCAAAATACTCTTCTGCTTCATAGACCTCTGTTCTTTGCAGGTGTCTTATCTGTACGGCAAACTTCTCAATAGATGATGCCATGGTTGCCAGTGCTGTTGCCAATCTTGCATACC
Organism: Sulfurovum sp.; assembly: GCA_027038155.1. Classification (GTDB taxonomy): domain Bacteria; phylum Campylobacterota; class Campylobacteria; order Campylobacterales; family Sulfurovaceae; genus Sulfurovum. Next base: position 5,814 of record JALVXW010000259.1, on the reverse strand, counting down.
TGTCACGCTGAACCACCTGGTTTGAACATGGTTCAGGTTTGAGCCCCAGCTCTTTCATGGCATACTCTTCCAGTTCTAATGGTGCATGTGCAAAGTTACCCATTGCTCCGGATATTTGCCCTACGGAAATCACTTTTTTTGTCTGTTTAAGGTTTTTGAGGTGTCTTGCCATCTCATCATACCAAACAGCCAGTGTCAGACCAAAAGTAATAGGCTCTCCATGAATACCATGTGAACGCCCAACCATAAGTGTCATCTTGTGTTCTTTGGCTCTCTTTTTGATTGATGCCATTAGCATCTTTACATCTTTGATAATAATCTCTAAAGATGTTTTCATCTGAAGTGCCACACCAGTATCTACTGCATCTGAAGATGTCATGCCATAGTGAAACCATCGTGACTCTTCGCCTAAACTCTCTGAAACAGAAGTATTAAAAGCGATAAGGTCATGTTTGGTAACGGCTTCAATCTCTTCGATTCTCTCTACAGAGAAAGTTGCATTTTTTACAATCTTGTCTGCATCTTCTTGAGGAATCTTTCCGAGTTTTGCCCATGCTTTGACTGCTGCTTTTTCTACCTCTAGCCACGCTGCATATCTTGCATGCTGTGTCCAGTGCTGTGCCATCTCTTCTCTAGCATATCTTTCTACCATTTTTATCCTTTACGGCTCCAGTATCAACCAGCTCCCTATAAATTTATGCTAGAATTTTATCCTAAAAGCAGTTATATAGAGGTAAACAAATTTATGCCATTCGTAAAAGAGAAATTCTACATTGAAGAAGAGACTATAGCATTTCTCTATGTTATGCGTACATTAAATTACACACAGGGAGAAGCCCAAAGACACATTGCAAAAGGAAGACTCCTTATAGATGGTGAGTCTATGACCTATACGGGTGCCAAAATACAAGGGGATGTGGAGATGGTATTTTTTCGCCCCAAAGGCACAGGGGTACGCCCTACTTTTCAAAACAACCACTTTATGATTTTTGAAAAACCTTCTGGGGTTTTGGTGCACCCCAATACTATGGCTACCCCCTACTCTATGCTAGATGAAGTAAGAACCATTGCTGGAGACAATGCCAATGCTACCCACAGAATAGATATGGAAACCTCTGGTCTTCTGCTTGCGTCCAAACATAAAAAAGCAGAGCATCATCTCAAAAATGCATTTGAAAAACGCACCATCAAAAAATCTTATCTGGCATGGGTAGATGGCAAGCTTGCCGAACCATTTACCTCTACAGAATGCATCAAGGTCAACAACAAAGGCTACGATGAGACAAAACATAAAGTCTTTATATCAGATGAAGGAAAGAGAGCACATACAGACTTTGTGCCTTTGGAATATGATGCCCACTTAGATGCAACACTCATCGCTTGCTACCCTCACACAGGACGACTTCACCAAATACGTATCCATTTGTTTCACGTGAAACATCCTATTTTGGGAGACCCTATCTATGGGGCTTCTTTTGAAGCAAGCGATGCCTACCTAGATATGCTACAAAGTGAGGAGGATAGACTCATCCAGCATGGTGCACCACGGTTGATGCTACATGCACAGAGCCTTGAATTTGTGTATGAGAGTCGGTTTTATATTGAGAGCAAGATGGATTTTGTATCGCAAAAGTCTTTGATATATCCTCCTGAAAAAAGGGTTTTTAATAAGGGGTGATTTTTCTTATTCTTGTTGTATTTGTATTTGCTATTAATTCAAATTCACGCGTGCCCCTCTCTTCTAATAACTACTTATTTCTTGCTATTTTTAAATTTCCTTTTTATTCAATTTGTGGCGTTGTTATTCTCTGTTACTTTTTTCTTTTTTGCACTACGACAAAAAGGAAAAGAGTAACCAAAAAAGAAAAAAACGTAAGCGATTTAAACTGATTAAAGAAAACATTAGTGGCTCGTTTAAAGTTAAAACAAGAGGTTGTTTTACAGTTGGCGATAGCCTAGCTATTACCCCACTAAGTAAATACCCAAACTTTTGGGTATTTACTTAGTGGGGTAATATATTAATAATCTTTGTTGTGGCGAACGCCCTTGAAAGTGATGAGCGATTCGAGAGCCACAACGCTTTTTTGCTTCGTTTTTTCTAAAAAAATGAAGAGGGAATCAACGCCACGGTTCAAATGAGAGACAAGTTAAATAACTCAAAAAAAAGATTATAATTAAAGGTGCTGTAGCAACAGCACCCTACAAAAGCCTGCGTGGCTTTACTATGTTACGACCACTTCGGTTTCAACCCTACAAACAACAAGCAGTTGTTGTTTGCTTAACGGGTTTCACATGAAACAATACCCAGGAATTATGAATTCATTTCCTTCATTAACCACCCAAATCCAACAACAGCAACCACAACAATAATTCCATATAAAGCAATATCTACACTACTCATTACACTTCTCCTTCTAATTCTTGTTCTCTAAGTTGCCCGCAAGCAGCTGATATATCTAGCCCTTTAGACTCACGTATCGTACAGTGTAGTCCACGCTTGGTTAGATACTCTTGAAACTTATGCATATCCGCTTCACTTGGTCTTCTGAATTCTGTACCACCATAAGGATTAAAGTAAATCAAATTGACCTTTGCTTTTATGCCATCGAGGAGCGAAAGCAATTTCTTTGCTGCACCTATATCATCATTGACATCTTTGATGACAAGATACTCAAACATTACCCTCTTTCTGTCGTTGACAGGGAAGTTTTTTACCGCAGTAATGATGGATGCAATATTATACGCTTTGTTAATAGGCATAAGTGTTTGTCTCAGTGCATCATCTACTGCATGTAGTGAGATAGCAAGGTTAATGCCCAGCTCCATTTTCCCTAGTCTTTCTATTTTAGAGGAGAGCCCTGAAGTTGAGATAGTTTGTCTGTGTGTTGCAATCGCCATCCCCTCTTTGTCCGCAAATATCTTTACAGATTTTGTCACTGACTCCAGATTGTCAAGTGGTTCACCCATACCCATATAGACAAGGTTGACACGACGGTTGGCAGCGATATTGTTATCTTTTTTGATGAGGCGTACCTGCTCTACTATTTCACCAGCAGTCAAGTTTCGCATAAAACCACCCTTTGCCGTCAAACAAAAGGCACACCCTACCTTGCACCCTACCTGAGAGGAGATACAGACTGTATAGCGTTCCTGATGCTTGACAGAGCCATCTTCATGATACTCTGTATCTCTCATCAATAACAGTACAGCTTCTACCGTATGTCCATCATGTAATTCATACAGATATTTACGACTTCCATCTTTTGAGTTTTGAACGGTTAACTGTTTTAGTGGTGAGACGGTATAGGTTTCATTCAACTTTTCTCTCAACTCTTTTGGAAGATTTTTCATCTCATCAAAAGATGTGGCATATTTATGGTAAATCCAGTGATAAATCTGTTTCGCTCTAAAAGCAGGTTTAACACTTTGTGCTAATTCTTCTTTGGTTAAATCTTGTATTGTTTTTTTCATTACGTCTCTTTTGTTTATAATGGAGTACACATGGGTGCACTCCTACATCAAACAAGATTATTTTTTAATATATCTTGTTAATCTCTCCATCGCCTCTTGATGGTTGTCTAAAAAATCTTTATGTGCATTTTTATTACAGTAGTTCGTCACAATAAATGCACCTGCTACAGGAATACCAAAAGCTTCTGCTACTTTAAGTACTGCAAAGTACTCCATATTTTCTAGGTGAATATTTTTACTCAAATAGTCTTTTGCCAAACTTTCATCTGTGGTAATATAATTGGAAGAGTTGATGATTGTTTCACGTGAAACCTCTTCTGCTGTTGAAACCATATTGTCAAGTGGAGTATATGCGTCGGCATTAAAAAAACTGTTTTCAATGTTACAGGCTGTTTTTGACTCTACTATATCAAAAATCTTTTTCTCGCCATAGCTTCCTGCAGTACCAACAAAAAAAAGAAACTCTGGTTTTTGAGTGATGCATAATTTCGTTAAATTCATCGTCACTTCAATCAATCCAACACCTACAGGTACTGCAAAGTCAAACTGTTCTGATTTGCCTGCACAGATAAACATACTAACCTCTTAGACCCTAACAGGGATATTTTGAGCACGAAGATACGCTTTTAACTCTAAAATGTCAATCTCTTTAAAGTGAAAGATAGAAGCTGCCAAAGCAGCATCTGCATTGCCAAGGGTAAAGGCTTCTTTAATATGCTTCATCGTTCCTGCACCTCCTGAAGCAATCACAGGGATATTTACAAGCTCTGAAATTTTTCTATTTAATACATTATCAAATCCTGCTTTGGTACCATCGGCATCCATAGAAGTGACAAGCAACTCACCAGCTCCTCTGTCATAAGCCTCTTTTGCCCACTCCAGTGCATCAATACCTGTATCATTACGTCCACCATGTGCAAAGATGTTCCATTTATTTTCGCTTACCTGCTTTGCATCAATCGCAACCACAATACACTGCGAGCCAAAACGCTTCGCTCCCTCTTCTATAAACTCTGGTCTTTTAATGGCTGCTGAGTTGATACTCACTTTATCGCAACCAACATTGAGTAAATTATAGATATCAGGGAGTTTACGTATGCCTCCGCCTACAGTCAGTGGGATAAATACCTCTTGCGCTACTTTTTTCACCACATCTACGATGGTGTCACGCCCCTCATGGCTTGCACCAATGTCAAGAAAAGTAATCTCATCTGCACCCTCCTCATTGTAGCGACGTGCCACCTCTACAGGGTCTCCTGCATCACGTAAACCTAAAAAATTCACACCTTTAACTACACGTCCATTGTCCACATCTAAACATGGAATGATACGTTTTGCAAAATAATCCATTAAACTCTCCAAATATTATGGTAAGATTATACAAAAATAATCTACTGCAAACGATTAATATAGATTATAAAGGAAAATTATAGTATGATTATTGAAAATTTAGCCGAATTTGCTTCTAAGAAATTTGGTCAAAACTTTTTGAAGGACGATACCGTTCTTCATAAAATCATCCAAGCGATGCCCAAAGATGACTTAAGAGTCGCAGAGATTGGGCCTGGCTTAGGTGATTTAACCAAAGAACTCTTAGGAGTTCGAAATGTCACAGCATTTGAGGTTGATAAAAGATTATGTGAGCATCTTGCAACTGAGTTTAAAGAGTCTATCCACAACGGAAACTTTGAACTACGATGTGGAGATGTGCTTGAGCGTTGGGAGTCAGGAACACTACTGGATGAGCCTTATCATCTCGTAGCCAACCTACCCTATTATATCGCGACCAATATCATCTTAAAAGCATTTAAAGATGAACATTGCCAGTCCATTCTGGTCATGGTTCAAAAAGAAGTTGCCGTTAAGTTTTCTGCTAAGCCTTTGCAAAAAGAGTTTTCATCTCTTTCTGTCTTGGCACAAAGCGTAGGAGAAGCGACACTCTGTTTCGAGGTTCCGCCTGAAGCATTTGTCCCTGCTCCCAATGTCACTTCTGCCGTGCTTTTAATAGAAAAAAACCAGTCACAAGATGATGAGAAGTTTGAAGCTTTTTTAAAAATAGCTTTCGCACAACCGCGTAAAAAACTCTCAAAAAATCTCTCTACTGCTTTTTCTAAAGATATTGTAAACGCACTTTTTTCACAACTAGAATTAGACTCCAACCTTCGACCTCATGAAGCTGAGACATCTATTTATCATCATATCTATAATGAACTAAAGGATAAGCTAGATGGAAAACAACAATCAAAACAACGAAAACGCTCAAAGTCAAGGGAAAAAAACAGCCAACAATAATGGTAATGCACCAAGAGAGAGACGTCCAAACCCACATAGACAAAACAATAA
>JALVXW010000258.1 GCA_027038155.1 Sulfurovum sp. | reverse complement strand
ATTTTTGCAACAACCTCAATTATAAACATTTACAGTGTTATTAAAAATTCCAATAAATACGAAGAACAATTAATCTTCTGGATACAGATTATGTTTTGCACCTTTTTTATCCAAAAACACTACCATTTTTTTTTGTCCTAGTTTTTTAGCATAATCTTTGGCAGACATTCCTGAAGTATCTGTAGCATGTATGTCTGCACCATGCTCAAGCAAGAGTTCTACTATCTCTGTATCATTAAAACATGAAGCAAGAAGCAGAGGAAGAATTCCGCTTCTTCTTTTGGTGCTGTTGAGATCTATACCTTTATCAATACAAAGCTGTACCACATCCTTACGCTTAAACTTTATTGCAGTATCTAATGCAGAAATCTTATCCCCATCTAGCTGATGAATATTCAACCCATATTCTAAAAGCAACTCTATTGCTTCAAGTGAAACACCTGTACGAATAGCATAAAAAAGCAGACCTATTTCATCAGGTTCATCCAAATCATACTCTTCTCCTATGACAATAGGTTGGTCAAGGGTAATACCCTCTTCAAGTAAAGCTTTTATCTTCACAAGAGAGTCTTGATGCAACGCTTCTAGCAACGCTTTCATGATCCAAAAGGGTTTAGTCCACCCATCATCCCCATTGCCTGAGACTTTTTATTGTCTTCTACCATCTTTACTATATCATTCATAGCAGACATAAGTAAAATTTGTAGGTACTCTTTATCTTGAAGCAAACTATCGTCTATATTTAAGTCTACAACCTCACCCTTGCCATTGGCAGTAACCTCAACAAGTCCACCACCGGCCTTGGCACTAAGTTGTATATTTTTAGCCTGTTCTTCTATCTCTTTTGCTTTATTTTGCATCTGAGATACCATCTCAGACATCTTACTCATATCAAAACCTTCAAACATAACGACTACTCCAGACCTGTAAATTGTTGCTCTATACTATTGTCATCATCAAGTATGACTATCTTTGGTTGATAGACACTAGCCTCCTCTTCACTCATTGAAGCATAAGCGATAATAATAATCTTATCTCCTTTATGCACCTTGCGTGCAGCTGCACCATTTAGACAAATATCACCTTTGCCTCTCTCACCCTTTATGATATAAGTAGAAAATCGTTCACCATTATTGATATTTACAATATCTATCTTTTGCCCCACACGCATATGGGCAGCATCTAAAAGATTTTCATCTATGGTAATAGAACCTACATAATTGAGGTTGGCATCCGTTACAGTAGCTCTATGTAGTTTAGAATAAAGCATGGTAAGATTCATAATAATATTCCTATAGTTAAATTGTAAGGATTATACCAAAATCCCTCATATATTCATATTATACTCAAATAGTAGAAGGATTGGGTAGAGAGAGGATTTATCTTGCCATTTGTGATGGTGGTGTAGGCTCACCCCACATCTCATCTGGTATCACATACTCTTGAACAACATTTCCGCCAATAATATGCTCATCAACAATTCTGTCTATCTTCTCTTTGGTCAATCCTACATACATTGTGTGCCCAGGCTCCACTAACATGACAGGGCCTTGCTGACAACGATTTAGACATCCTGTCTGGATAGGCTGAACAGTTCCAATGATACCTTTCATCATAAGTGACTGAGCCAAATGCTGAAAAAGTTGTTGCGACTCTAGGTCATTTTGACTTATACAACTTGGTTTTGGCATTCCTGGAGGTGCTGATTGTTGGCACTTAAATATATAGAACGCTGGTTGTGGTACACCTTGCATCATAGTTAATCCTTGAAATAAATTTAATTAAGAGTATTTTACTCCCATTTGCTTAATTCTTGATAAATATCAATCAAATATTTATCTTTTTTAACTATAATTTTCACAACTTACACCAAGGACAAAATATGAACTATCCTGATTTTTTTGATAAAGTACCAATTATAGAGCTTCAAGACAAGCTAAGCGATTTTCTAGGAGCATTTGAAGATGGCAAAGTTGAGATAAGCTATCTTGATTGTGTAAAACTAGCTGGTCACTCCTGCCCAACTGTAGCAGGAGCGTACCTTATAGCCCTTTATGGACTAAAAGAGCTCTATGGTGCAGAGTTGCCACAAAGAGGAGAAGTTCACGTCTCTATGAAAAATAGTGAAACTGAAGGAGTGACGGGAGTAATATGCAATGTTATCTCATTCATAACAGGAGCTAGCGGAGCTGGAGGATTTAAGGGGCTAAATGGCAAAATGTCACGCAATAACCTAATTAGCTACGATGTGCCTATAGGTGCAGAGGTAAAACTAACTCGCACAGATACAAACCAAAGTGTACTACTAAGTTATGATGCCTCGTCTATAGCAGGCAACCCAAATATGCAACCGCTGATGGCAAAATCTATACAAGGCGAAGCAACAGCTCAAGAAAAAAGAGAGTTTGGCAGACTTTGGCAGGCACGTACAGAGGCTATTTTACTCTCAGACAATATACTCAATAATATAATTACTATACAAAAAGGATAGAAGATGATTATTTCGCAATTTATGACGCAAGAACACAGAAAGTGCGACACAGAGTTTGCAGCGGCAGAGCAAGCGGTAGCAAATGGTAACTGGTCCGAAACTGAAGAAAAATTCTTAGCATTCAGTAACAATACGCTCAAGCACTTCAAGCGAGAAGAGATGGAACTCTTTCCTGCATTTGAAGCACAAACAGGTAGTTCCGAAGGTCCTACACAAGTAATGAAACACGAACACGAGCAAGTAAGGGGTCTCATGGGGAAGATGGCTGAATCCATAGAATCACAAGACAAAGATGCCTATCTCTCTTTATGCGAATCTATGATGATTCTACTACAGCAGCACAATATGAAAGAGGAGCAGATGCTCTATGCCATGTGCGACAGAGTACTTCCTTCTGAACTCAAAGAGAGCACATTAAGCAAAATGAAGCATGTGGAGCTTTAAGATAGTGACAAATTTAAAAAAGATTGCACTGGATGCTAGAGAACTAGAGCATCCAAAACCCCTTGAGATTGCCATGAAAGCCCTAAGAGAGTTAGATGAAAAAAATTATTTTTACATGATTCACCGCAAAAATCCTATTCCCCTTCTAGATCTTGCAAGTGGACAAAACTTTCAAATACTCAATAGAGAAGACGCAAAAGGAGAGTGGCATATCCTTATTTGCAAAAATCCCCATATTGACTTAACCGAGCTCATTGATGTTTAGTCAAAATGGTCTCTCTTTAGATCAAGCTCCCCCTATCTCTGTTGTCTTTCGTTTCTTTTTTTCTGGTGCTCTCTTTGGTATATTGGCAGGAATACTTATACTCTTTTTTCAAAACCATATATTTGATGCAAGTGACATAAAAGCAGTTATATTGACACATACCTTAACACTTGGTGCCATGCTCTCTTTTATGTTTGCTGCCCTTTTTCAAATGCTACCTGTCATTGCAGGAGTAGCACTTCCCTCTCCCGTTAAAAAAGCTAATGCTATGCAATACCCTTTTGTCTTAGGGGTTTTTTCTTTACTCTTAGCTTTTAATTTTTCTACGCCTTGGCTTTTTATAACTGCTTCATTTTTATTGGGAGGATCACTACTTTATATTGCTCTTGTTATGTTAAAAAATTTATGGAAACTACCTAACCATAGCAGCTCATCCAAAGGGATGCTAACAGCACTGCTCTCGTTGACTATTGTCATTTTACTGGCACTTTACTTGACAGGTACACTTGGAGGACTTTTAGAGGGAAATTACTACACGCAAATAAAAACAGCCCACTACTCTTTTGGACTTTTTGGATGGATCGCACTGCTTATACTCTCTATCTCATTTCAAGTTATTGAGATGTTCTATGTCACACCAAGCTATCCTAAACTTGTCAGTCAATATCTACCATTGACACTTTTCACGTTACTTACCATGACAACTATTATAGGAGTATTCAATCCTAGTATATGGGTAGCATCACATATACTAATTGCTTTAATTTTGATAGGATATAGCCTCTTGACACTCAAAAGATTGACACAAAGAAAACGACCTTTAGCCGATGCAACAGTATGGTTTTGGAGACTTGGACTCAGTAGCCTAATTGCAAGCATGTTAACACTGTTTATAACAAACTTTACAGAGTTGTCATGGGTGAAAAGCCTCTCCTACATCTTCTTTGCTTCATTTGCTCTGAGTATTGTCTTTGCAATGTTTTACAAAATAGTCCCATTTTTAACATGGTTTCATCTAAACTCTCAAGGCTACTTCACAGCACCCATGATGCATGAAGTCATCCACCCAAAAACTGCGAAAAAACATCTCTATATTCATTTGACAACCATTGTCATTTTTGTATTGTCACTTTTTATACATCTATTTATTTTTTTAGCAGGCATGTTGACTATACTCTCTTTTGGATGGATAGCATGGCAGATTATACATGCATGGAAACTTTACAATTATACGCAAGAGACAGGGGAGAAGTTTGATATGAGTAGTATGTAAGTCGTGACACCCCTACCCTGACGGTTGAATTTGAATGATATATAAATATTGTATTCATTATTCAATATATTATGATGGTTTGTATTTTGATCACATGCAAATTGATGTCGGGGCAAGGGTACCCCGACCTACAGATTATTGAATATCCAATAATTCTCTCACCACCTCTCTATCATCAAAAGGATGTTTTACACCTTTTATCTCCTGATAGTCTTCATCTCCTTTACCCAGAATAAGTAAGACTTCATTCTCTTCAAGTGCATCGAGTGCTAATTTAATAGCAAGACGTCTATCGGGACAGGCAGTAACATTCTCTTTGCCTCTCAACCCTACCAAAATTTCTTCAAGTATCTGCTCAGGCACTTCATCACGTGGATTATCCGAGGTGACATAGATTTTATTAGCATAACGTCCTGCAACGGCTCCCATACGAGGTCGCTTCTCTTTATCACGGTTTCCACCTGCACCAAAGACCACAGAGATGTCTCTATCTTTCATAGACTCTAAGACAACATGCATTCCATCATCAGTATGTGCAAAATCTACAATCACCAATGGATCACAACTTACCACTTCCATGCGTCCAGAAACTCCTGCAAAATACTCCACAATATCACATATCTCTTCAATCGGACGCTTTGTTAACATCTGTACAGAACCTATTGCTGCCATAAGATTAAAGAGATTAAAGAGACCCACCATAGGAGAATGAAAAGTTGCCTCTTTTTGTAAATGTTTTATGCCAGCCGTAATACCATGGAGCAGTGAAAATGCCTGCACTTTAAAGGTTGCAGGTTCATCCACCCCATAACTTTGTGCATTTTTAGGATTATAGGTAATCTTCTTAATATCATCTTTATTAAGCAACTTAGGTGTCTCATCTGCAAAGAAAAGACTTTTGACACGTCTGTATTCCTCTATAGTACCATGATAGTCCAAGTGATCAGACGTTACATTAGTATGTACTTTGAGTGCAAATTCTAATCCCTCTATGCGCTTTTGGTCTATTGCGTGCGAGCTTACTTCCATAATAAAATAGTCACATCCTAAATCCGAAGCCTGTTTCATATTGTACAGTGTCTCCAAAATAGAAGGAGTGGTCATACTCTTCTCTTCTATACGTTTCTCCTGCACAAACAGACCGCGTGTCCCCTGCAAAGCAGGCTTTTCCTCTAAATCAAGGAGAAAGGAGTAAATAGCTGCCGTTACAGTTGTTTTACCGTTGGTTCCCGTCACTCCCACTATCTTCATCTCTTTAAGTTGCCAAAGTTTTATTAGCTCTGCGGGTTCTATATATTCAGGTTTTAACTCCAACGCTTCAAAATAGGGTGTATTTTGTGCTGTTTTTAAAAAGAATGTTTCTGTATCAAGTTTACTTGTATCATCTGTAATGAATCTATAGGTATCTTTAATAAAATCTAATTTCAATCTATTGACCACCTATAGTATGATACAAAGCAAGCACATCCTGATCATCCCCAAAGAGATGACTTGATGCATCAAGATAGCCTAATGCCATCTCATTAAAACCTTCATTTGAAAGATGTGTTACAAAATCAATAAACTCATCTTTGTTGGCAATAATCACTTTTGTGGAGAACATAATATCTTCGAATGTCTTTCTAAAAGAGCCTCTACTCTCTACAAGTTGTAAAAAATCACTATACCGTATGCCATCCCCATACTCTATCTGCTCCTCCATGGGATTAAACAAAAGCTCTTGTATCTGTCTTTTTGAGTTATCAAGATTTTCAATCAAGTTTCCAATAATATCTACTGCATTCTCTTTTTCATTCTTAATCAATTGATAATAGTCAAACAGTGCTTGTGCTTCACTTTCATTCTCGGCACCAAGATCGCTTAAATAAACCCCAATTTTTGCTTCATCAAGCGTAGGATAGTCTCTTAGAATTAATCCATATAATCTAAGCGAATTAGTATAATCACCTTTAAGAAATTCATGTTCTGCACGACGAAGTAATAAATTCTGATTTACTTTAGCCATCTTAACCCAATTGATCTAATTTATCTTCCCAGCCTGCAGGAACACTCATTACAGTAATTTCAGGATGAATCAGTGCCTGCATTTGTCTCTCTACGCCAAACTTAATGGTTGTGCCCGCACTTCCGCACCCTACACATGCACCCTGTAGTTGTACATATACCACACCATCCTTAATAGCAATCAATTTTATGTCCCCACCATCCAGTTTAATAGCAGGGCTTACTTTTTCAATTACCCCTTCAACAGCAGGCTGTAACTCTTCATCTGTAAATGGAATCAATAATTCTCCTTAAATGATATCTTTAGATATTCCAATGAATACTAATTATAACAAAATCATTATAAAGTTATTGTACATTATAGCATTTATAGTGTGCTATACACTAAAAGTATTTTTTCAATGATGTAAATTCAATTTTTTAAGTAGGGTGTGCCTAAGGCAAAAGCCTTAGGCACAATACGCAGAACAATTATACAAGTTCGATAATTGCCATAGGTGCTGCATCACCTTTTCTCATACGTGTTTTGATGATACGAGTGTAACCACCATTTCTATCCGCATATTTTGGAGCAATTTCGTTCACAATAGTGTTTGTAGTCTCTTTATGTTGTAACATTGCAAAAATAGCTCTATGTGCATTAAAATCACCACTTGAAGCTTTAGTAATAAGCTTTTCATAGTACGATCTAAGCTCTTTAGCTTTTGGCAATGTAGTCTCAATTTTACCTTCTTTTGTCAAAGCAATAGAAAGGTTTTTAAGAAGTGCTGCTCTATGAGAAGACGTTCTATTTAATTTACGATAACCATGCTTATGTCTCATAATTTTCCTTTATCTTTTAACAACTATACTTTAAGTTGTTCAATTTTCTTTACAAGATTTATTCTTATAACATCTGAGAGTTCATACTCTGAACCAAATCCGTGTTCAACAAGACACTCATTAATTTCATCTAAAGATTTTTTACCAAGATTTTTAATATTTTTTATCTCATTTTCGCTCATCAATACCAATTCACCCAAGAACTTTATGCCAGCTCTATCTAAAGAATTAAATGATCTTGCACTGAGCCCAAGACTATCTACTGTTTGCATAAAAGGCTTAAGTTCACTGTCATCATTGCTTCTTTTTACTGGTGCTACAGAGATATCCAAATCAAGTACTGTATTAAATACAGAAAGTTGTTTATTCATTACTTCCAATGCATTTGTAAATGCTTCCACTGGACCAATTTGCCCATCTGTTTCCACATCAAAAACAATCTTTTCAAAGTTAGGATTGTCCTCTACAAGTACAGGATCAATCCTATAGTTTGCTTTTCTTACAGGTGTAAAGAAAGCATCTAGTGCAATACTGTCTGTAGCAACATCATCTCTAAGGTCTTCACTTGGTACATAACCGATACCTTTAGAGATAACCACTGTAAAGTTTAACTCTGCATCTTCATTGAGTGTCGCAAGTGGTAAGTCCCCATTGACTACTTCAATTTGATCATTGTTCAGGTCTTCTGCTGTCACCTCTTTATGACCAGAGAAACTATATTTCAATTCAACCCTGTCACTCTCGTCTTTAATTTTAAAACGAATATTTTTAAGGTTGATAATAAATACAGCAACATCCTCATGCATACCTCTAATGTTGTCAAACTCGTGTGTAGCACCTTCAATCTTAACAGAAATAGGTGCATACCCAATAGAAGAACCCAATATAAGTCTTCTTAATGGGTGTGCAAGTGTAACAGCATAACCACTCTCAAAAGGATAGGCGATAATTTCAGCACGATTAGTACCAATCTCATTCACTTCTACCTCTGTTGGCATAAATGGTGCAACTTTAATTTTTCTCATTACTAGCCTTTACTTGTGTATTATTTAGAGTAAAGCTCGACGATTAGACGCTCTTCAACCGGGATTGCGATTTCTTCTCTCTCTGGAACTCTTGCAAAGAGTCCAAAAAGTTTCTCTTTATCCACATCAACCCATTCAACCATACCTGTTTGGTTAGTAAGCTCAATTGCTCTTAAAATCTGTGGGTTACTCTTGGATTTCTCTCTAATTTCAATTTTTTGACCTGCTTTTACTCTATATGATGGGATATCTACTCTCTTGCCATCTACAAGTACGTGACCGTGATTAACAAATTGTCTAGCAGATGCTCTGGTTGTTGCAAAACCCATTCTGTAAACCACATTGTCAAGTCTCTGTTCAAGAAGCTGAACAAGAATAGCCCCTGTATTTCCCTCTTTGGAGTTTGCCTCTTTATAAAGTGCTCTAAATTGTTTTTCAGAAACACCATACATAAATTTAGCTTTTTGTTTCTCTTGAAGTTGAAGACCATACTCAGAGATCTTTGTTCTTCTTTGACCATGTTGCCCTGGAGCATATGGTCTTTTTTCCAATGCAGATTTACCGCTGAGTCTACGCTCACCTTTCAATCCTAAATCAACGCCAAGTCTTCTTTCTAGTCTCTCTACGGGACCTCTATATCTTGCCATATTTATTCCCTTCTCTTATACTCTACGTTTTTTCGGTGGTCTACAACCATTGTGTGGAAGTGGAGTAATGTCTTTTAAAAATGTTACTCTAATTCCTTCTGTTGCACCAATTGCTTTTACAGCCGTATCTCTACCAGAACCAGGTCCTTGTACTTTAATACCTACCTCTTTTACACCATTTTCCATTGCTTTGGTCATCGCATCTGCTACAGCTTCAGTTGCTGCAAATGGTGTTGACTTTTTAGAACCTTTAAAACCTAGTGCCCCAGCAGAACTCCAAGCGATAACATTTCCCATTTCGTCTGTTACTGTAATTACTGTATTGTTAAATGTTGCTGCTACATACACAACTGCTTTTGCAATACTCTTTTTTGCTTTTTTCTTAGCCATTCAAGAACTCCTTATGCTGCACCGACAGTTTTACGTTTACCCTTGCGAGTACGTGCATTTGTCTTTGTTTTTTGACCACGAACGGGTAGTCCTCTTCTATGTCTAAGTCCTCTGTACGAACCTAAATCCATAAGAGCCTTAATATCCATAGTCACTTTTTTTCTAAGATCACCTTCAACCATTACATTCTCTTGAATATCCTTACGAATCAATGCTGCTTGAGCATCTGTAAGTTCATGAACTCTAATGTTATAGTCAATACCTGTTCTGTCAAGAATGTCTCTTGATGTCTTTAAACCAATACCAAAAATGTAAGTAAGTGCATACTCCATTCTCTTTTTCTGTGGTAAATCAACCCCTGCAATACGAGCCATGTTTATCCTTGTCTCTGTTTATGTTTTGGATTTTTACAAATCACGCGTACGATACCCTTGCGTTTAATGATTTTACAATCATCACACATTTTCTTTACTGATGGTCTAACCTTCATATGGCTGTCCTTATTAATTATTACGTGCATAGAGCAAAGCTCTATACACTGACACTGACGCTATGTCACCTTCAGCAGGTGGCTCACGCGACCAGTCACTTAAAATTATTGTGAACTTTACGTTCATGCACCTAGGTATCTCTACCTTATGTTTGCGTGGATAGACGATGTTTTGCCTCTCCAACCCTTGAGTAATCGGTGCGGAATTAATCAAAGATTCTTCGCGCAGTTTCCTCTATTCATAATAAATAAGGAGGAGGATTATACTAAAATTATTATTATAATTTTCTTAAGAGAAATTTTTGTATGAGGTGCGTCTACCAACGCACCTCATGCAACCTAAACAATATTAATTATTTATATCTAAAAGTAATACGTCCTTTATCAAGACTATAAGGAGTAAGTTCCACTTTTACAGTATCGCCGGGAAGAATTTTAATATAGTGCATACGCATTTTACCTGCAATATGACAAAGCACTATGTGTCCATTATCAAGCTCTACTCTAAAGGTTGCATTTGGCAATGCTTCAACCACTTTACCATCAATTTCAATTACATCATCTTTTGCCATATCTATTTTCCTTTGTTACTTTTTGCTTGTTGAAGCAGTTGCTTCTGTCAATATTACCGCTTTACCATCAACTACTGCTACCTGATGTTCATAGTGTGCTGTTCTTAGTTGATCTTCGCTTATCACAGACCATCCATCCTCAAATAATGCAGGTGATCCGCTTTTTTGACACACCATGGGTTCCAAACAAAAGACCATACCATTTTTTATTTTAGGACCTTGTTTTGGTTTTCCTTCTAAATAGTTCGGAATATTAGGCTCATCATGCGGTTTTGTACCAATACCATGGCCACAATAGTCACGCAACGGAACAAATCCGGCTTCCGTGATATAGTCTTCAAGAATTTTAGTTAACTCTTTAAAACGCATACCTTGCTTAATATTTTCAATTGCATGATAAAGTGCTCCTTTAGAGCACGCAATCAAGGCTTCATCTTCAGCAGAAACTTTACCCACAGCCATGGTTATCGCGGCATCACCAAAATAACCATCCAGTTTTGTACCAATATCCAAGCCCAATATATCACCCTCTTTAACGATTGTATCATCTGGTACACCATGAATACATACTTCATTGAGTGAAGTACATACAGAACCGGTAAATCCATAAAGTCCTTTAAAAGAAGGGGTTGCTCCTTGTTTGCGAATATAAGCTTCACCTAAAGCATCTATTTCTAAAAGAGTCATGCCGGGTTTAATAAGATTTTGAAGATATTGAAGTGTATTTCCGACAATCTCGCCAGCTGCTGCCAGCTTAGCGATTTCGCCTGGTTTTCTAATAGCAATAGCCATTATAGACCTACGTTACCTAAAGTATCGTATTGGTTCATGGTTCTATGTGCTTCTATCTTTCTCATCGTGTCAAGTGCTACCTGAACAATAATAAGCACAGAAACACCACCAAAATAGAATGCTGCACCCATACCAGAAATAATGGCAAATGGTACAGTAGAGATAATCGCTAGGTATATAGCACCTGAACCCGTCAATCTACTTGCAACTTCGTTAAGAAACTCTTTGGTATGTTCACCGGGCCTAACACCAGGAATGAACCCACCTTGTCTTTTTAAATTATCTGCAATATCTTTGGCATTAAATGCGATAGATGCATAAAAAAAGGCAAAGAACATAACAAGCAAAAATGTGACTACATTAAATGTTAACCCCCCAGGAGACAATGAATCTGCAATAGCCATTGCTATAGGGTTGGTACTTGACTTCAAAACAGTCAAGGGGAACATTAATACCGCAGATGCAAAAATAGGAGGAATCACACCAGAAAGGTTTACTTTTACCGGAATATAGTTCATCACTCTTTTTGTTTGGTTTTGCATAATGGTTTTTCTTGAATAAGAGATAGGGACACGCCTCTCTCCAAGTTCAACATAAATAATCGCAAAAATAGTAAAAAGAACAACAGCAAGGATAACGAGAACAACCATAAAGCTCATCTCTCCTGCATTGACTGATCTAATTGTGTTTCCAATAGCCGAAGGTAATCTAGATACAATACCCGCAAAAATAATCAATGAAATACCATTACCAATACCTTTTTGAGTAATTTGTTCACCAATCCACATAAGCAACATTGTTCCTGTCAACATTGAAAAGGTTGCAAGAAGTGTAAATGTTGTAGAATCAATCATTACCGCAGATGCACCAGAACTTCCTGTCATACTTTGAAGTCCTATAGAAACACCAATAGCCTGAACAACTGTAATAAAAATAGTAAAATAACGAATAATTTGCATATATTTTTGCATACCATCACGCTCTTTTTTCATTTGACCAAGTGCAGGAAAGGTAGCGGAGAGAAGTTCCATTACGATAGAAGCAGTAATATAGGGCATAATACCTAAAGAGATAATACTCAGTCGGGATACTGCTCCACCACTAAACATATTTAACATTCCCAATCCATTGCCCGAGTTGTTATCAAAAAATTCTTTGATAACACCCAAGTCAATTCCAGGTGTAGGAATGTAGGCTAAAACTCTGTACGCAAATAGGAATCCTAAAGTAATAAGGATTTTCTGAGTTAAAGCGTTACTCATAACTATTTACCGCTTGTAGTAACTGCTTCGTCTTTGATTTTAGATGCAAGATCTTTTGCACTAGCACCAATCAACTTCACTCTGGTTACAGTTTTGCCAAGTTTATGTACAGACTTGATAGACTCAAGAGTAATCTCAGCAAGTTCTGCAACTGCTTTGATTTTTTCTACATTGATGACATAAGGCTTTTCTATTTTAGAAGTAAAACCAATTTTAGGCAATCTTTTGTAAAGTGGCATTTGTCCACCTTCAAAACCTCTTTTTCTTTTGTAGCCAGATCTTGCTTTTTGACCTTTGTTACCACGTCCAGCTGTTTTACCTGTTCCTGAACCCTGTCCTCGACCAACTCTTTTTCTATTTTTCGTTGAACCAGGAGCTGGTTGTAAATTATGTAAACCCATATTTTACCCCTTACGCTTTAATTCTAGTAAGTGCTTGAATCGTTGCTCTTACTAGGTTATTTGGGTTGTTAGAACCGATTGATTTGCTAAGTACATCTTGAATACCTGCAAGTTCAAGTACCGGTCTAGCAGCACCACCAGCAATAACACCTGTACCCTCAGACGCAGGTCTAAGTACGATACGGCTTGCATTGAATTTATGTTCAATATCGTGTGCTATTGTTGTTCCTTTGATGTTTACTTTCACAAGATTTTTGTGTGCATCATCTACCGCTTTTTTAATCGCATCAGGTACCTCTTTGGCTTTACCAAATCCGTATCCAACTGTACCTTTTTTATCACCAATAACTACAAGAGCTGTAAATCTAAATCTTCTACCACCCTTAACAACTTTAGTAACACGACCGATATTAACGATTACCTCTTCAAACTCTTTTTCAATCTCTTCATTTTGATTATTATTATTCATTATGCTTCCTTAAAACTTAATTCCGGCAACTCTTAGTGCATCAGCAAATGAAGCAACAACACCATGATAAAGATAACCATTTCTATCAAAAACAACATTTTCAATGTTTTTAGACTTAAGGTTCTTAGCCATCTCTTCAGCTACTTTTTTCACATCTTCTCTATTTGCTTTTAAACCAAGTTTTCTGCCATCTACAGAAGCCAAAGTAACACCAGTAGTGTCATTAATAGCTTGTGCATAGAAGTGTTTATTGGACTTAAATACAGATAGTCTAGGCAATGTCTCTGTTCCGAAGATTTTACCTCTCACTCTAGCTTTTCTCTGAGCGCGAAGTTTATTTTTTCTTTTTTGAATACTTTTTAACATACTTTCGCCCCTTACTTACCAGCTGCTTTACCAGCTTTTCTGATGATAACTTCATCTGTATATTTCACACCTTTACCTTTGTAAGGCTCTGGCGGTCTGAATGATCTGATCTCAGCTGCAGCTTGACCCACAGCTTGTTTGTCTGTACCATTAATAGTAATAATATTTTTTTCAACTTTTATCTCAAGCCCTTCAGGGATATCATAATTAATATCATGCGAATGACCAAGTTGAAGATTAAGTACTTTACCTTGAACAGCTGCTCTATAACCAACACCATTAATTTCCAAAGATTTTGAATACCCTTTGTCTAATCCAATAATAATATTGTTAAAGAGTGCTCTATACGTACCCCAGTACGCTGCATCTTGTTTCTCTTCACCTACTCTAGTAAAAATTACTTCTGACCCATCGATAGCAATTTCTACTCTACCATGTGTTTCAAGTCTTTTTTCAAGATTGCCCTTCTTAGCCACGAGACATGTACCGTCTAGTGATACATCAATACCACTAGCTACAGCAACTGGTCTTTTTCCTACTCTTGACATCTTATCTCCTTACCAAATACTACAGATTACTTCACCACCAACGCCAAGCTTATACGCTTCATCGTTAGCAATAACGCCTTTAGAAGTCGAAACTACCAAAGTACCGTAACCATTTTTAAATGTTCTGATTTCGTCTTTACCTTGGTGTACACGACGCCCTGGTTTAGAAATCTTTTTAATCTCATTAATCACGCTTTTTTCATTCTCATCATATTTAAGAACTACTTTAATCGTTTTTTTATTCCCATCTTCTTTCACCTTGTAAGACTCTAGGTAACCTTTTTCTACAAAAATAGCAACGATTGATTCAATCATTTTAGAGTGAAGAAGTGTTGTTGTGTCAAGTCGTCTTTGCGCAGCATTTCTTATACGAGTAAGAGAGTCTGCAATTATGTCTGTCATCATCTGTTTGTCTCCTTACCAGCTTGCTTTACGCATACCAGGGATTAACCCCTCGTTTGCCATTTTTCTTAAACATACACGGCAAAGACCGAAGTCTCTATATACTGAGTGAGGTCTACCACAAATGTTACATCTTGTATATGCCTGAGAAGAGAACTTAGGTGCTCTCTTCTGCTTAGCTATCATTGATTTCTTAGCCATTAGTTCTTTCCTTTAGCAAAAGGCATTCCGAGCTTCTCTAGGAGCACGAAACCTTCTTTATCAGATTCAGTACTTGTTACAATTGTAATATTCATACCGTGTGTTTTAATAATGTTGTCAAACTCAACTTCTGGGAACATCAACTGCTCCTGAAGACCGAAGTTATAGTTACCGCGTCCATCAAAACCTTTTCTAGGTGTCCCTCTAAAGTCTTTTACTCTTGGAAGAGCAATTGATACGAGCTTATCAAAGAAGTTATACATATTTTCACCTCTAAGTGTTACTCTGATACCTGATGGAGCACCTTCTCTTGCCTTGAACCCAGCAACTGATTTTTTAGCATTCACAACCACTGCCTTTTGACCAGCAATAAGTGAAATAGTATCTGTCATATTAGCGATAAGTTTAGAGTCTTTCCCCTCTTCCCCAGCACCTACAGAGATAACAATTTTCTCAAGCTTCGGAGTCTGCATCGGGTTTTTAATCCCGCACTCTTCACGAAGTGCAGGCACGATGTCATTGTACTTTTGCTTCATTCTACTCATAAGATTATGCCTCTACTTTTTTTACATTTGAGATATGGATAGGCATTTCAACATTTACAAATCCACCCTCTTTATTTTGTTCACTTGGCTTTACAGCTTTTTTAGCCATTTTGCACCCAGCAACAATTACTGCTTCTTTCTTAGTTAATACTTGAAGCACTTCGCCTGTTGTACCTTTATCATCACCAGCGATAACCATTACTTGGTCACCTTTTTTGATTTTAAACTTTGTTGCCATTACCATACCTCCGGTGCGAGTGATACAATTTTCATAAAACCTGCATATCTTGTTTCACGACTTACAGGGCCAAAAATACGTGTACCTATTGGCTCTTTTTTGTCGTCAATGATTACAGCAGCATTGTCATCAAAACGAATAAGGGAACCATTTTCTCTTTGGATCTCTTTTTTAGTTCTCACTACAACTGCCTTAACAACTTTACCTTTTTTTACTTTACCTGTTGGCAATGCCTTCTTTACAGAAGCCACGATAATGTCACCTACAGATGCATATCTTCTTTTGGACCCGCCAAGAACCTTGATACACATAATCTCTTTTGCACCAGAGTTATCTGCTACATTTAATCTAGTAAAACCTTGGATCATTACACTTCTCCTCTTTTTACTATTTCAAGAAGTCTAAAACTTTTTGTTTTTGAAAGTGGTCTACACTCAATTGCAGATACAGTATCTCCAACATTACTATCGTTTTTCTCATCATGGATAAGATATTTTTTAAATCTTTTTACAGTTTTGTGATATCTTGGGTGGAGCACTTTTCTCTCTACTAAAACAGTAGCCGTTTTGTCTCCAGCCTTTTTAATCACAGTACCGGTTATTTGTCTTTTTGGCATAAATGACCCCTTACTTCGATCTAGCAGCCGTTAAAGCTGTTTGAATTCTAGCGATATCTTTTTTCGCTACTCTCAACTCAGAAGTATTCGTGAGTTGCATTGTTTTTTGTTTTGCATTCAATGTAAACAATTCAAGTTTTTTCTCTTTAAGCATTGCTATCAAATCAGCTTCACTTTTCTCTTTTAAATCAATATACTTCATTGCTATCCTTTAAAGTGATAATTTTACACTTAAATGGCATTTTATGAATGGCAAGTGTAAGTGCTTCTCTTGCAAGTTTTTCTTCTACACCAGCCATTTCAAAAATAATTCTTCCTGGTTTAATATTCATTACCCATCTGTCAACAGCACCTTTACCTTTACCCATTCTTGTTTCAAGAGGCTTAGCAGTTAAAGGCTTATCTGGGAAAACCCTAATCCATGTTTTACCAGTTCTACTAATTTTTCTAGTCATCGTAATACGTGCTGCTTCAATCTGACGAGAATCAATTCTACCGGCAGATACGGCTTTAATTGCAATGTCACCAAACTCAATTTTATTGCCATTGAAAGACTTGCCACGATTACGGCCTTTCATTTGCTTTCTCCATTTTGTTCTTTTAGGCATTAACATAATTATTCACCTCTCTTTTGGCGTGGTTTACGACCACCTTTTTTCTCTTCTTTTGGCTCTTGTTGAATTCCTTTGGCAAGTACTTCACCTTTAAAAATCCATACTTTAATACCAATGATTCCATAAGTAGTATGTGCTTCAGCAAAACCATAATCAATTTTAGCTCTAAGTGTATGCAATGGCACACGCCCTTCTAGATACCATTCGGTTCTCGCCATCTCAGCACCACCAAGTCTACCAGATACAGAAATTTTAATCCCTTTTGCTCCTGATTTAAGTGCACCCTGAATGACTTTTTTCATTGCACGTCTAAACGCAACCCTTCTTTCGAGTTGTGTTGCAACATTTTCTGCTGCCAATTGTCCTGAAGCTTGTGGACGCTTCTCTTCTTTGATATTAATCGCTACATCTTTACCAAGCATTTTAATAAGTGTTGCTTTCAATTTTTCAATATCTGCACCTTTTTTCCCAATAATAATACCAGGTCTAGCAGTAACAATATTGACTCTTAATTTCTTAACAGTTCTTTCGATAATAATGTTAGAAACACCCGCATAAAAAAGTTCTTTTTTTAAGAATTTTCTAATTTTATAATCTTCGGCGATAAAATCTGCTGTTCTATCTTTGGCTGGAAACCATCTTGATTCCCAGTTTCTATTGATTCCAAGTCTAAGACCTATAGGATTTACTTTTTGACCCATTACGCGTCCTTCTCAGTTTTTTCAGGTACACCCACTTCTACAAGAATGTGTGCTGTTGGTTTAATGATTCTAGAAGCCGTACCTCTAGCTCTTGGTCTCCATCTTTTCATAACCGCTGCCTTATCCACTCTACAAGATGTAATCACTACCTCTTCTGGTTCAAAGTCACCGTTAGCTACTGCAGATGCAATCACCTTAGAGATGATACCTGCTGCTTTATTGGGCATAAACTCTAATGCTGCAAGTGCAAGCTCAGCATTCATTCCCTGTACTTCTCTAGCGATAAGTCTAGCTTTTGTAGGAGATACTCTTACAAATTTTAATAATGCTCTACTCATATTACCCTACCTTCTTCTGAACAGAACCTTTGTGGCCCTTAAATGTTCTTGTTGGTGCAAATTCACCTAGTTTGTAACCAACATGGTTTTCAGTGATAAACACTGGCACAAATTGTCTACCATTATGTACATTAATTGTTAAACCAATGAACTCAGGGAAGATCACAGATCTTCTTGACCAAGTTTTGATTGGTTTTTTATCTCCAGCTTCTTTCGCTGCTAATACTTTTTTCATTAGGTGACCATCGATGAATGGACCTTTTTTTGTCGATCTTGCCATATCTTAGCCCCTTACTTTTTTCTCTTAGAGATAATTAACTTATCACTAGCTTTTTTCTTACGAGTCTTGAACCCTTTAGCTGGAGTACCCCATGGAGATACAGGATGACGTCCAGAGTTCGTTTTACCTTCACCACCACCGTGTGGGTGATCGATTGGGTTCATCGCAGATCCACGTGTTTGTGGTCTGATACCAAGGTGTCTTGAACGTCCAGCTTTACCAATAACTATATTTGAAAAATCTTCATTTCCAACAGTCCCAATAGTTGCTAAACACTCACCAAGAACGTATCTCATTTCACCAGAAGGAAGTCTAAGTGAAACGTATTTACCATCTCTACCCATAATTTGAGCATAACCACCGGCACTACGTGCAATTTGACCACCATGCCCTGGGCTCATCTCAATATTGTGCACCAATGTACCTACAGGGATACTCATCAATTTCATTGCGTTTCCAGTTTTAATATCAAGACCAGACTCCGCAGAGATAATTTTATCACCTACATTAAGACCCTTTGGCTGAAGTATATATCTTCTGTCGCCATCTGCATATTTTACAAGACAGATTCTACAGTTTCTGTATGGATCGTACTCAATTGTTGCTACAGTACCCTCAACATTAAATTTGTTCCTTTTAAAGTCTATGATCCTGTATAGTTTTTTAGCACCTGCTTCTCTGTGACGAGAAGTAATTCTACCGTTACTGTTTCTACCTGCAGATCTTGGAAGATTTTTAAGTAGTGCCCTAACACTTGCTTTAGCAGTGATGTCACCACTGTCAAGGTTAGTCATATAACGACGTGAAGGTGTGGTTGGTTTATATGTTTTAATTGCCATCTTCTATCCTTATACCGCTAAGCTTTCGATTTTTGCATCTTCAGGAAGTTTGACGTAGAACTTTTTCGTGTCTGGTCTTTTCCCTTCAATACCTTTAAATCTTTTCACTTTACCGTTTACTCTCATTGAGTTTACTCTTAGTGGGTTAATGCCAAAGAACTCTTTAAATACTTCTTTTAGACCATTTTTAGTCATTCTAGGAGTAGTTTGAACTACGATAACACCCTCTTCTTGAAGAGCCAAACTCTTCTCTGTATACATAATTGCTTTAATATCTGTGATATCTGCCATATTAAGCCTCTTTTGTCAATTTATCAAATACTGCTTTTTCAATCACCATTGAGTGATATGCAGCAGCAAGGTAAGCATTAAGCTCATTTGGTTCAATAAGGTATGCATTTTGTAGATTTCTGAATGCCAAGAATGTCTTATCATCAATCATCTCTTTTACTACAAGTACATCTCTTTGTCCAAGTTCGTTTACAAATGCTGTAGCATCTTTTGTTTTACCAGATTCAACTGCAATAGAATCTACAACAAAAAGTTTTTCATTTGCAGCCATTTCAGCAATTGCATGATACAATGCAAGCTTCTTTTGCTTTTTATTTACTTTCTGGTCATAATTCTTGTTTGTACTTGGTCCAAATGCAACACCACCACCTACAAAAACAGGTGATCTTGTTGAACCTGCTCTCGCACGTCCTCCACCTTTTTGAGCCCATGGCTTTTTACCACCACCACTTACGGCAGATCTGTTTTTTGTCTGTGCAGTATTTGCTCTAAGCCCTGCCGCATATGCTTTACAATAAAGGTAAAGGTTGTGCGGATGCACTTCTAAAAATGCTTGTGGAAGGTCTGTTGTTTTAATTACTGTTGTTTTCATTATTTAACTATCCTTACTAATCCTCTAGCACCATTGTGTCCAGGGATTGAACCTTTTAATACTAGGATACCATTCTCAGCATCAAATGAGATGACATCATTTTTTACAGTTGTTTTTGTGTTACCGTATTGTCCAGGCATTTTTTTACCTTTTTGAACACGTCCAGGCCACTCAGCATTACCGATAGAACCAATACGTCTTCCAAATCTATGCCCATGTGAACCAGGACCACCACCAAATCCGTGACGTTTCATACCACCCTGAAAACCTCTACCTTTAGTATTTAAAGATGTTTTCACAAGTGTTGCTTCAGCTAGTGCCACTGGATTCAAATCACCAGTTTCAGTACCTTCAGCTACTTCAATCGTCATAAATTTGTTAAACTCTTTAGAGACACCATATTTAGTCTGCTGACCCTCAATGCTCTTATTGAGTTTTTTACTTGAGTTATATGCAACAAGTGCTTTACCGTCTTCTCTTACTTCACACACTTTTGTCTCAACAACTTTAAGAAGTGTAACTGGAACACTTGGTACATCAACAGTTCTGCTCATACCAATTTTTTCAATAATAAATTCCATCTTCTACTCCTACTTGTCCATTGATCTGATTTCGACTTCAATTTCAGGTGCTAGATCCAACTTCATAAGTGAATCAATAGTATCTGAAGTTGCTGAAACGATATCAATCATTCTTCCGTGAACTCTAATCTCAAACTGCTCACGTGAATCTTTGTTTACGTGTGGTGATTTAAGAACCGTATAACGCTTGATTTTAGTTGGCATTGGAATTGGCCCCCTAATCTCTGCACCTGTACGTTTAACTGCATCAACAATAGCAGCAACTGATCTGTCTAACACTCGGTGATCGTAAGCTTTAAGCTTTAATCTAATTTTTTCCATATTTACCCTTTAAAGAACTCGTTAGCATGGCAATGCCAAGGTGCCTAAACACAGGGAGTAAACCCTCTAACATAAATTTAGGAACGCGAATTATACCCAAAGTTTTTAAAAGGTACAATACTTTTAACCCCAAAAATGCTACAATAATAAAAAGTATTTCCTTTTAATAAGGAAAAATATAGGTATTTACCGATGCAGTTACTTGAATATTATCAAAATCAACTACCAACCAGTGACCTTTTTATACCTAGAAAATGCCATCTCCCTCCCAAAGGAGACATCAACCTCTATGGGGTACGTGGAGCAGGAAAAACATCTCTTGTCCTGGATTATCTTTCCCAAACACCTCGGGAGCAACTCCTCTACATAGATTTAGAAGATCCCAACCTCATCTTCAACACACTTGATACACTGACACTGCAACACTATATAGATAAGCACAATATTCAACTTTTAGTCTTAGATCATTATGCAGAGGGAGTACTTGCTTCATTTCCAAATGTAACACAGCTTATTCTAGTCACACGTATGCCTATAAATAATAAACATTTTTTAGCAATAGAATTATTTCCATTGGACTATGAAGAGTTTTTAGCCTTTGAAACCAGTAGTGCCCAAAATCGTGGTTTTAACCACTTCTTGCGTTCAGGAACCCTCCCTCTCCTTGCACGTTCACAGAAAAACAGTCAACATACAATGAAAACATTCTTTCAAAGTGCATTTGATACACAAGAACAGAAACTACTGCTACTGCTTGCACAACACCATACAAAACACCTCACAACCCACCAAATCTATACTTTTGCCAAAGAGAAATTTAAAGTCTCAAAAGATTGGCTCTACAAAACAATGAAACATTTTACCAAAGAGAAACTCATACTTTTTATTGATGACCGCTACCAAAAATCTGGTAAAAAAATGCTCCTCTTTGACTTTGCCTTTGCCAAATATCTTACATTGGGACAACCCTTTATTTTACAGTTTGACACCATGATAGCCCTTGCATTAATGAAACACAACATAGGAGTACAGACCTTAGGAATACATGGCTATATTACAGAAAAAAACGAGCTTATTATCCCTGCACCATTTGAGAGTGAAGAGAGCCTGTGGGTAAAATCACAAAATAAATTTAGCCTTTACAAAAAATACCATATTAAAAAAGTCTCCATCATTACTGTAGCAAATACCTATACTTACACCATAGAAAAGCTACACTTTGAGGCTCTACCTTTTGATGAGTGGTCTGTTATCAGCGAAGAAGAGGGGTAAACACCTTAATATTAAGCTATTTTTGGCTAAAATTCTCTCGCCTCTTTTTAGACCTGTGCAACGGTACTGGAAGACAACGGGTCAGGATGGGAACATAGCAGCCCACCTTCCTTTACTGGGTGCCGCAGGTATCTGGAGAGAGGTGCTACAACTCTAACCAAATATTCAATACTTATATTTATTGTTTATTGTTTGTGTTAAACTGCATAACGTAGCGAAGATGAACTTTGTTCATTTTGCGTCCTATAATGAGAGGTGTCCGAGTGGTCGAAGGTGCAGACCTGGAACGTCTGTGTGGGGCAACCCACCGAGGGTTCGAATCCCTTCCTCTCAGCCATAAAAAACTACAAAACCCATCTATTACTCTAAATTACGTTGTTTGTGAGCTTGTTTAAGGTTCAGTTTTTTTATACTTTGCTACCCTGTTGCTACCCATTCTTGAAAAATACTACAAAACTTCACTATTTAAATAACTGACTATGTGTACCTATTCTTTGCAAATAAAGCGTATTATCATGCACTTTATACACCATTAATATGTAACCACCTAAGTGAAATTCTCTAAAACCTTTGTACTCTCCTATAAGAGCATGGTCTTTGGCTTCACTTGGTAAAGGTTCGTTATGGAGTATATGAGATAGATATTTAATACGTTTAGCATACTGTTCATCTGTAAGCTTTATTTTTAACTCATCTTTTCTAAAGTATTTATGTCGCTTTAGGTGCATTATTTAGATAGCTCCTCTAATGTCACATCTTCATAGTTCGCACCACTTTCTACATCCTTCATGGCTTCCAACGTCATATCATTAGGTATCTTTGCCTCAAAGGGCAAACCTCGATTAAATACAGATTGAGCTAAAAACATATTAACTGCTTCGCTAAGACTTAACCCATAGTGCTTATATATCTCTTTGGCTTGTTCTTTAAGTGCTGTGTCTAAATATACATTCGTTCTTATTTTTTGAGCTACCATCATATTATCCTTTTTTACTCATAATAATACAATGTTTGTGTTTTGTCAATATACCACTCCACCTTTTTATGCAATTCTACCTACACGCTCCAACCGTTCAGCTCTCGTTCTATCTTCTACCTTTTCATGCGTAAATGATATTGGCATACCCATAACCTCTTCATCTTGCATACCGTAGTTTAGAGTAATTGGCTTATCTTACTTGTGGTACTCGTTTGATTGTATATGCCTCTGATTTATGGGTAGGTTAGTGGCAAGGTTATGTGTAGGGTTATGTGTTTTAGGGTATTTATTGGGGGGGGTTTGGTTTTTATATATAAGAAAGTAAGTAAAAGTGTTTATTTTGGGTGATTTGCAGTGGTGTTTGAGATTTGAATTATCTACCATTTTTATGGGATAAAAATTTCTTAAGAGACCGTTTCGCCTTCCAATCCATCTTGTAATAGATATGTTCCAAATACCAAGTAAGTTGCTGAGGTGTAATCCCTCTTTTTTTTGCTTCACGTTTTAGAATGTATTGGGGTATTTTTACTTTGCTGTTTGCAAAAGTACGTGCTAGTTTTTCTATGCTTTTTCTATGTTTATTATAACAGAGTCTCGCAAAAACAAAGGGCAAACCTGTTTTATCATGCCACTTTTGGGCAAGGTCTAATCCTTTACCTCCATTCAAATAGTATTTGAGAGCAGCGTCACCTATGAGGACTTTGCCTTGTAAGTCCAATACTTTTGCAAGTTGGTTAGAGGTGGCAGAGGCTGGGTCTGGTTGGTCGTTGCCCTCAAGGAGCAAAACAGAGTAAACCTTTTTATGGGCTATGATGCCTAAGTTTGTACATCTATATTTGCGAGACTCCACCGAAGAGATAAAGCCAGCGTTGATAGCTCTACGCTTAAGTGCTTTGTTGATGGTGGAGGGTACGGCACGGTTGTAGTGAAAGGAGATACTTGCTGCACTGTTAGAGATGTAGCGTTTAAGAAAAACTTGAAAAGGTAAGAGATTAAGATAACTGATGCTTCCAAATAACACGTATTGACCCTTTTATTAATTAAGCAGTATTATACCAAACAAGAATTATAATCGCGTAAAGGATTATCCCATGATAAAAGTTGAATTTTTAGGTCCTATTGGTAAAGCACCCATAGAGATGGAAGCAGATACACTTGCGGATGTATCGGCAAAGTTAAAAGAAGACAGTACACTTGCTCAGTGGTTAGATAAGTGTGCAGTAGCCTTAAATGATAATATGGTAAATGATTTGAATATAGTGCTAAAAGAGGGTGATAGGGTATCTATCTTACCTCCTGTATGTGGTGGATAAATGATGGAACTGCATAATGGACCACTTGACACCAAAGAGATATTTGGCAGATGGTTAGATGAAGAGGCAACATCAAATTATGGTGCGTATATCCCTTTTGTAGGGACGATTCGTGCAGAAGATGGTATAGAGGCATTGAGCTTTGACATCTATGAGCCAGTACTAAAGGCATGGTTTGATGCATGGCAGGAAAAAGCCAAAGCATTAGGGGCAGTCGTAAAGATGGCACACTCCATAGGGGATGTACCTGTACATACCTCTTCGTATATCTCAGCAGTCTTTTCGCCTAAACGCAGGGTGGCACTGGAGCTTATAGATGCATTTGTAGAAGACTTTAAAGCCAATGCTCCCATCTGGAAATATGATGTAAAAAATGGTGAGCGTATCTATGCGGCCGGTAGAAGTACGCCTATGGACGGAAGTGGTTTGCTTGCGTAGGGTGTGGTTGCTATCACGCCACAATAAGAAAATAATATTTTGCCATGAAAGGAATGCTTTAAATGCTCCATTTTGATGAATCGATAGAGATGATAAAAAGTCTTGAGATAAACAACTATAAAACAAAAACGGTTCCACTTATGCAGGCACAGGGGTATGTGTTGGCAGAAGATATTGTGGCAGACCATAACTCTCCTGAGTTTCCTACTTCTGCGATGGATGGGTATGCGATAATCCATGAAGATATGGCGATGGGAAGATTAAAAATTGCCAGCATTAACCCTGCTGGTACAGCACTCAAAGATGAGGTGATAGGGGGTACGTGTATCAAGACATTTACAGGGTCACTGATGCCTCATGGGGCAGATACACTCATCCCTATAGAGAGTGTAGAGGTAGAGGGCGATGAGATAGTCATTAAGCAAGAGGTACCTCAAGGATTTTCTGTACGCCAACCTGGAGAGAACTATGCCAAAGGGCAGTTGCTTGTCCCAAAGGGTACGAAGATAGACTTTCCTCAAATTGGAGTGTTGGCCTCTTTAAATATTACCCGTCTATTGGTCTATGAAAAACCTACAGTGGGTATTATCTCTACAGGTTCTGAGCTCTTGGAGCTTGGACAAGAGCAGACCAATGATGCACAGATACGTTCTTCTAATAACTATATTTTAGAAGCAATTGTACATAAGTATGATGGATTACCGTTGCAGCTAGGGTGTGTTAAAGATGATAAAGAGACGATAACCAAAGAAATTTCTAATGCTTTAGAGAAGTCCGACATTGTGGTGACTACAGGTGGTGTGAGTGTAGGTGACTTTGACTTTGTTAAAGACGTTATCCGTGAACTTGGCTGTGATGTGGTCTTTAAGGGAGTACGCATCAAACCTGGTCAGCATATTATGGTGGCTAGAAAAGAGGATAAATTCATTATAGGGCTACCAGGGTTCGCCTACTCTTCTACAGTGACAGCATTGCTTTACCTTGTCCCACTTATAGAAAAATTCCAACACGGAAAGTGTGCCATACGTAAAGTAAGAGCAACCCTCAAAGAGCCTTTTATCAAGCGTGCAAAAAAGGCAGAATTCACCGCCTGCAATATAACTTTACTGCAAGGTGAATACTATGTAGATTTTAAAGGTAAGAAAGTAGGATCTTCTGCGATTCTAACCAATATGCTTGGAGATATAGCACTTCTTGTGACTTCCGAAGAAGAGACATCCAAAGAGGTTGGTGATAAAGTTAGCGTATTACTTTTTGGATAATTGTAAAAAAAATGGGGGGGAACCTGAGTGTTCGCCCATCCAAAGGGCAAATACATGGGTTTTTCCTACAATGCCAAGATAGACTCTCTTGCTTTTAAAAACAGTGCAAACTCACCTGCCGTTTTGTACCCCATGCGTATGGCATAACTTAACAACTCTTTATTGAGTGAATAGACCATGTGAACTCCTTTTGGTTATAAATATTTCAAATTGTACATTTTTTTCATATATATTTTAAAAAATATCCCAAATTGACATGTTTTTTAATAAAAATAGACTATAATAATGAAAATATCTATCTCAAAGGAGAAAAAATGTTTATTTTTACAGATGTCATTGAGCGATTAAAACTGGTTTTATCTGAGAGTATAATGGGAAGAAAAGTATTCGATAAAGATGTGGCAGATGTGCTAAATATCTCCTCTTCAACTTTTGCAACCATGAAAAAACGTAACTCTATCCCCTATGAAGAGATACTGGAGTTTTGTGCCATTAAAAAAATTTCGGTCAATTGGCTCTTTTTTGACCAAGCAGTTGATATGCTCAAGGAGGAGACGGAGAAGTTTTTTAGGGTGCGCTACTTTGCCGATATTCGTGCAAGTGCAGGAGGAGGAGCAGAGGTATTTGATGAAAATTATGAAACCATTACTATCGATGAAAAAATTATGCATAATATGGTAGGCTTAGGCAATACAGAACTAGAAGCCATTCATGTAGATGGAGAATCCATGGAGCCGACACTTCAAGATGGAAGTATAGTGTTTATAGATAGAAGCCAAACCGATATTGGTAAAAATGGTATTTTTATCGCATCAACCACGGGAGGGCTATTTATCAAACGTATCCAAAGACGTGCAGATGGGATGATAGAGCTTATCTCAGATAACAGTATGTATCCACCTCAGATTATTTCTCCTGAAGAGGTGACTATTGTGGGTAAAGTTGTGGGCAATATAGAGTCGCTATAGGTTACTGGCTTTCTCTTTTTTTAGTTTTCTCGAGCCTGTGGATGCAACTGCCTCATAGGAAATCTTCTTGGGTAAAATTTTATGCAAACCTCGCCAATATGAGCATAAACCAAACTCAAAGAATTCTATGTGTTTTATCTTTTGCAAATATGATTTTCAAGAAGTTTTAGTTAAAATATTTTAGGGAGCCTTTAGTAATAGGTAATGTCCACCCTTTGGGTATCACCTATCTATTAGAGGTTCCCTTTAGACTTAAATTGTAGGCTATCTCTTGTTGGTAGCACCCTACAGAAAGATGATAAAAAAATGAATTGTAGTAGAATAATTTCTTTAATGAAAAAAAGAGAATTTATAGTAGTATTTGTACTGTTTTTATTGTTTATTTTGGGAATGATACTCACGCATCATACTTTTTTGGGCGTACAAGATGAAGGGCACTTGCAGGCAACACTCTTTAATAATGAACCCATCAACTATATGACCAGCTACCCTTTGGCAGTCATGGGTGGGTATCTTTATGCCCATTTCCCTTCTGTGCAGTGGTATAGTGTTATATTGACATCTTATACTGTATCTATTGCATATGTGTTGACTCTGTATATTGTAAGTATACATTTTTTACATAAAGGTATGACACTTTTTTATAAGATACTGCTACTCTTTTTCTCATTGGCATTAATTGCCTATACTTTGCTAGAAGTAGATGTGACCTCTCCGACACTTCTACTGATTGTTCTTGCTGTTCCTCTGATAAAAGAGAGACAAATTCTATTTTGGGTACTTTTTTGGATAGCGAGTTTTTTGAGAGAGCAGATTTTGTGGTCTGTTTTGCCTTTGATAGTATTGGCATACCTGATGCAGGTAGAAAAAAGCTACTTTACGCCAAAGCGTTTTGGTATTATTACTGCACTTCTATTGGGGATACTCTTTAATCATTTTTCTTATAAGTTAGACAAAACATATGATAAGTGGATGGATTTTACAGAAGCACGTGCCTACTATTCTGATTTTGGAGGTGTTGAGACCAAAGGTATTTTGACATCAGATGAGTATTATCTTGCCAAAGGATGGTGGCTTGCAGATTTGGATCTCTACCCTTACAAGAAGATTCAAAAAGCGGCAGGAAGTACACTGGATATTGTAAAAGAGCGATTTTTATATGAACATCCAAAGTTGCAAATTAAACATATTTTCTTGCATCACCCCTCTTTGTATCTGTTGCTTTTTTTCTCTTTTTTAATGGCGTTTTTCTATAAAAGCTGGATAAAAATATTTGGATATTTAGGGTTTTTTCTGGGCCTCATTGTTTTATTGATGGTCAAAGATGTAGAGCGTGTTACACTGCCTGTTTTGTTGATGTGGTGGGCACTTATAGGTACGGATTTATGGTATATGCTACGCAGTAGGTTTCAGTGGGTTGTTTATGGGTTGTTGGTATTTGTGCTGGGGTGGGTCAATTATTATGTTATAGAGACATTGCCCTTTGAGCGTATTACACACTATCAGCAAAAAGAGGCACTGGCACACGAGATGAAAAGCCTGATAGAGAAAAATCATATGGAGCTTGAAATTACTTCTGGCTTTCCCTCTTCATGGAATCGTCTTATTGAGGCATTGATGCAAAATCATCTGTTTGATGAAAAGCAGTGGATTAACTATAGTAAAGATTTGTTTCTCTCTGGATGGTTGACAAGGGTACCTTTATTGTACAAGCAACACCATATCTCTTTTGATGGAGTAAAACGCAAATATGCACACTATCATGATTGGCTCATGCAGCCCCATAGTGGTATTATTGGATCCAAAGGAGAAAGGGAGCATATTCGTCCATTTCTTGCAGGCAACTTAATGCGTATGTATGATGAAAGGTTTCCTAAAGAAGGATGTTTTCATAAAACTATTGTACAAGATGAGAGTGAACACTTTATTATACATAGGGTTGTTCAAAAATGTACAGATATTATTGATCTCTCCTCTGCATCTCCAGAAAAATCAAAAAAAATATGGGATATTTCGGAGTATAAAGAGGGTGCCTATCAACAAATGGAGTATCATAATGGCATATTGGAGGTTGAGGGAGGTGATCCTTGGCTCTTGATTCATAATGAAACAGTAAAAGAGGGAAGTGTGTTGTTGCATATAGAAATTGATGTGTCTCGTCCTGTGATATTTCAGATCTATTACAAGAAAATTCCCTCTGTGGGATACAGCAAAGATAATACCTATACAAGAATACTTAAAAGAGGCAGGAACCATATAGTATTAAAAATTCCAGCAAAATATCTCAATAATACTTTACGGATAGACCCTGTAAATTATAAAGGGAAGTATAAGGTTGAAGCTTTTGAGATCTATTTGCCTAAACAAAGGTGATATATCTATTGAGTAGATAAAAGAGTGTACTATAGATAGCCATCCCTATAAAAAAGGCAATATCTGTATTGATTAGTTGGTGTTCTACAATAAAAGATAGGCTTAGATAGGAGAGTGAGTAGGAGATGACAAAAGCAATAAGAAATTTAAAAAATTCTAACAGTCTGTTTTTTTTGCTAAAAAAAACAAATTTTCTATTGAGAAAAAAACTGATAATAATACCTATAATATAACTCAGCAAATAAGAGCGTGCGTAGCTTAGCCCAATTAGATGAAAAAGTATCATAATAACCGTGTAGCCAATGAGGGTGTTGAGTATGCCAACTAGAACAAAACGTAAAAAAATTTGATCAAACATGGTAACTTTTTTGAGAAGGGTAACAGACGCTCTCAAGCTCTTTTTTGCGATCGGATGAGATACGATAGGCTTTTTCTGAAGCATCATAGAAGTGTACATCTTTATCAAATTCTGGATAGCTTGGATGCACCATAACTTCGTAGTTGTCCTGGATATGTTGCAATTTGTGTAGAATTTTTTTCTCTACCACCCCTGTGTAGAGAATAGAGTAGAATTTTGTATCTTGATAGAGGTTACGATATTGTCTATTGTAGAGACTAAAGAGATAAAGAAGAGCGTATTTTATAATCCCTCCATTGAGAATAAAATTGAAACGTTTGGTCAACATAAAGGAGTCAATAATATTTTCTTGGATAAGCCGTACCCTCCTGATAGCATATTTTTCGGCCAGTCGTATGGCGATAGGGTAGAGATGGGGAATAAGGTGTATATGTCGATGGCTATCTAGGTGCGTTAAGGATAGAGCACCAGGGGATGTTTGCAAAACATGCTCTATCTGTGCATCCCATTCTGCTTCTACGGCAGCAAGAAATGAGGCGCTTTTTAAGGTAAGTAATTTACTATAGCTTAGATTGAAAATACCATTTTCATCACAGTAGAGTCGATGAGGAATTAGCGCTTTTCCATAGGTGAGATTGAGATGTATGCCTAAACCCAAATTGGGTCTTGTCGCCACCTCCTCCATCGCTTCTTTGAAATAGTCACAATTTGCCATGATACTGCTATGGGTAATCAACCCCTTGTCGTAGCCATCAAAAATTGCCCGATTTGCCCCTGGTGTCATTCCTAAATCATCTGCATTAACTATCACTTTATGCTGCTTCTTCTTCGACAAAATAGAGTGGTCTATGTTTGGTTTCGGTATAAATTTTTCCAATATACTCACCCAGCACACCAAGAGCAAGCAACTCTATCCCTCCTATAAAGTAAATAGGTAAAACAGTAGATGCCCATCCTGGTACGGCTTCGTTGGTAAAAAACACAGTGTAAAGCACATCAATACTTAAAAAGATACTAACAATAAAGATAAGTACCCCGCTAATTGTGATGAGTTTTAGAGGGAAAAGACTAAAAGAGGTAATCCCTGCCCAAGCAAAAGAGAGCATTTTTTGAAGAGAATATTTAGATTCTCCAGCAAAACGTTCATTGCTTTTAAAATAGACCTTGCATGTTTTGAGCCCTAGAAGTTTCACCATACCGCGTATAAAAAGATTACGCTCCTTAAATTGCATAAAAAAGCTTAACGCTTTTTGAGAAAGCAGACGATAGTCGGCATGGTTGAACTCAAGTTCAACCCCCATAAGATTCATAATTTTGTAGTAGCTTTCGGCGGTAAATTTCTTAAAAAAACTATCACTGTTTCTATCTTCTCTAATCCCCAATACAACCTCATACCCCTCTTGATATTTACAAAGCATATCTGATATAGCATGAGGGTCCTGTTGTAGATCGGCATCAAGTGAGACCAAGCAGTCGCACTGGTTTTTTGCATAATGCATTCCTGCAAGTAGTGCATTTTGGTGGCCTTCGTTTTTGGAGAGTTTGATACCTTTGATAAAGGTATCGTTTTTGGCATATGTTTTAATCATCTGCCAAGTATTATCCTGGCTGCCATCGTCAACAAAGAGGATAAAACTTTCAGTTGCGATTTCTCTATCCTCCAGGAGGGTATGATAGAGGGCAGTTAACTGTTTAAGCGTTTCAGGCAGCACCTCCTCTTCATTATAGCATGGAAGCACAATAGCTAGGATAGGTTTTTTATGTTGCATGCAGTATCTTTTATTTTTAATAGATGCATTATACTCCTCTATGGGTTAAAAATAATTTAGAGGTGCCCCTAAGCTCCTCTAGTCAGATGATAATGGTTTCATCTATTTTGGTTTGGTTGTGGTTCATTTTTATTTATTTTAAGATTTGGGTTAGATTATATGTTGATTTGAATTA
>JALVXW010000257.1 GCA_027038155.1 Sulfurovum sp. | reverse complement strand
TGTGTATTTTACACTAAAACAAATTTTTGGGTAAAACCTTTTATAGGTATAACCTTCGTGCCAAAAATTTGAGTAAATCTATTAATCAAACGATTGAAGAAAAAGGAAATTAAATGAGAAGAAGAAAAGCTCCTGTTAGACCGGTATTACCAGATCCGGTACATGGAAGTAAAGTATTAACTAAATTTATTAATAAATTAATGTTAGATGGTAAAAAAAGTATAGCTGAAGCAATTATGTATAAAGCTTTAGAGAGAATCGAATCAAAAACTGGCGAGAAAGGTATTGAGATTTTTGATAAGGCAATCGAAAATGTTAAACCAGTAATGGAAGTTAAATCTCGCCGTGTGGGTGGAGCAACATATCAGGTGCCTATCGAAGTTCGTCCAGTTCGTCAACAATCACTAGCAATTAGATGGATTGTAGATGCAGCTAGAAAGAGAAACGAAAGAACTATGATGGAGAGATTAAGTAACGAGCTTATGGACGCTGCAACTGACAAAGGTTCAGCATTCAAGAAGAAAGAAGATACTTACAAAATGGCAGAAGCTAACAAAGCGTTTGCTCACTATAGATGGTAAGGGACTGAGTTATGGCAAGAACACATAAACTAGAAGACGTAAGAAATATTGGTATTGCAGCACATATTGATGCTGGTAAAACAACAACTACTGAAAGAATTCTATTCTATACAGGTGTTGAGCACAAAATCGGTGAAGTTCACGATGGTGCAGCAACTATGGACTGGATGGAGCAAGAGCAAGAGAGAGGTATTACAATTACTTCTGCTGCTACTACTTGTGAGTGGTTAGGTAAGCAAATTAACATTATCGACACTCCGGGCCACGTTGACTTTACTATTGAAGTTGAGCGTTCAATGAGAGTACTAGATGGTGCTGTTTCAGTATTCTGTGCTGTTGGTGGGGTTCAACCACAATCAGAGACAGTTTGGAGACAAAGAAATAGATATGGTGTACCTTCACTTGTATTTGTTAACAAAATGGACAGAACTGGTGCTGATTTCTTAGAAGTTGAAAGACAAATCAGAGACAGACTTAAAGGTAACCCTTTAGTAATCCAACTACCAATTGGAGCAGAAGAGAACTTCGAAGGTGTTATTGATTTAGTTAAAATGAAAGAGATTGTTTGGGATGAAGATGCAGCAATGGGTTCTGCATATCACGAGCAAGATATTCGTCCAGAGCTTTTAGAGCAAGCAGAAGAGTACCGTGAGAAAATGATCGAAGGTATCTCAGAAGTAGATGGTAACGAAGAGCTTATGGAAAAATATATGGAAGGCGAAGAGTTAACAACTGAAGAGATTATGGAAGGTATTAAATCTGCTACAATCAATATGCATGTTGTTCCAATGCTTCCAGGTACTGCTTTCAAAAACAAAGGTGTTCAAACACTTCTTGATGCAGTTGTTCACTACCTACCATCTCCAGTTGAAGCACCTGCTATTAAGGGTACTAAAATGGATGATGAAGATGCAGAAGTAACTGTTGAGTCAACAGACAATGGTCCATTTGCAGCTCTAGCATTTAAAATTATGACAGACCCATTTGTTGGTCAGTTAACATTTATCCGTGTATATAGAGGTGTTTTAGAGTCAGGTTCTTACGTTCTTAACTCTACAAAAGAGAAAAAAGAGCGTGTTGGTAGAATTATGAAAATGCACGCAATTAAAAGAGAAGAAGTAGACGCTATCTACGCTGGTGAAATCGGTGCAGTTGTTGGTCTTAAAAATACAACTACTGGTGATACACTATGTTCAGAAGAAGATAAAGTAGTTCTTGAGAGAATGGACTTCCCAGATCCAGTTATCTCTGTTGCAGTTGAGCCAAAAACAAAAGCTGACCAAGAGAAAATGGGTACTGCTCTAAGTAAACTTGC
>JALVXW010000256.1 GCA_027038155.1 Sulfurovum sp. | reverse complement strand
TCTTTTTCCCCCTTGGGGTCAATCTTTTTCTTTAGCCTATTCATTGCTACATTAATTGTTTTGTCATGAAAATCTATACTATCATCACCCCACACTTCATCACGAAGAAAGTCTCTATCAAGTGCCTGATGAGGATTTTTTATAAAGGTATGCAAAAGCTTAAATTCTAAATTGGTCAACTCAATCACTTCCCCTTCAATACTCAAAAGATGTTGATGCATATCCAGTAGCATGTCTCTATATTTAATCTTCTCATCTCTTTTAACCCCCGAACGTCGTAGCAGTGCTTCTATACGAAGCAGTAGCTCTTTTGGTTTAAATGGTTTGGTTATATAGTCATCACCACCAGAACGAAATCCCTCTTCCAAGTCTGAGTCTTTGTCTCGTGCTGTCAGAAAAATAACGGGAATATCATATCCATTCTCTCTCAGATAAGAGACAAATTCACTTCCCTCTGTGCCTGGGAGATTTCTATCTACTATCATCAATGCAGGAGCCTCCTCTTCTAAAAACTCCTCTACATGTTCCGTAGAAAGAAATCCTGTTACAGCATAACCTGCTTTTTCCAAATGATACTCAATGAGTTCTAAAATATCTGATTCGTCTTCAATAACGACAATTTCTATCTCTGTATTTTGCATAGAGTATCATATGATGTATTGGTAACATTTTGATTACAGAAAAATAACAGAAGCAGAGAGTTTTCTCCCGCCTAGAATGTAAACTAAATTGTATGTTTTTAATACAAAAAAGCATAATGCACAAGTTAACTTAATCTTTTTTAAGAAAACATACTTCTTGTGGGAGCGAGCTCTCCACTTCCTAAAAAACGAGGTGTGCTCAATGAGAAAATACACGATGACAGAGAGTCATCTTGTAAAAGTACGTATTATGCAGCAAAACCTTTAATCATATAAAAGATAATCGCAGAGAGTATCGCCGCAGCTGGTACAGTAATAATCCATGCTGCGACAATCTTTTTGACCATACCACGTTTTACATAGTTTTCACGAAGTGAACGCTTAAGACTTTTGACTCTCTTTTTTTGTGCTTTATGTGCTTCAATGAGTTTAAGTTTTTTAGCTGGGTCTTCATTGGTACACGCTTCAAGGTCTGCCTTGAGTGCTCGTTGTTTGGCTACTTCTACTTGTAGTTTTTCTTGTTTCTCATCAAATTTTTTAGAGTCTAACCACTCACGTAAAAACCCTACGCCGAACACTGCACCTACAGCAATATGTGTAGATGATACAGGCAATCCAAGCTGAGAAGCGATAATAACAGTAATCGCAGCTGCCATCATGATAGAGAATGCTCTCATAGGATCAAGCTCAGTAATCTCAGAACCAACAGTCTTAATGAGTCTAGGACCAAAGAGTGCAAGCCCTACAGAGATACCTAAACCACCAACAACCATAACCCAAAATGGAATAGATGCTTTATTAGATATAGCCAAGTGTGTTAAAGCATCATTTACAGCAGCCAATGGTCCTACTGCATTGGCAACATCATTTGCACCGTGAGCAAATGAAAGAAAGATTGCTGCAAATACCAAAGGGATACCAAAGAGTACATTTAAATCTGATCTTACATTATCCATGCTAGAGATCTTAGTAGCTATTTTTGGTTTAATTATAAGGTATGTTACTACTGCCCCAATAAGACCAAAAGTAAATGCTATACCAATAGTAGGTTTTTTAGTTTGAGGTAAAAAACTTAAAACAGTAGTCAAATCATACCATATATGCTTAAGACCCTTAAGTGTAATATATGTAATAAATGCTGCTGACATTACAGAGATTAAGATAGGTACTATCTTCTTTGCAGCAGCTAATTTATCCTCTTTATAAACTATTTGAGATTTAATAATGTAGAGAAAAATAGCAGCAATCAACCCACCAA
>JALVXW010000255.1 GCA_027038155.1 Sulfurovum sp. | reverse complement strand
CAGATATATCCCTCAAAGAGTTTGAAGCCATAGAGCACGACAAAGAGGAGCATAGCGTAACCTATGAAAACGTACAGGCACGTGCAAGAACAAGCATACTCATGAATATGGCAAACAGAGTGGGTGGACTTGTTGTCGGTACAGGTGACCTTAGTGAGATAGCCTTGGGCTGGAGCACCTACAATGGTGACCACATGAGCATGTATGCACTCAATGCCGGCATACCCAAAACCCTCATACAGTATGTGATAGCGTACTATAAATCCAACGAAAAGATTGCTCATATTATTGATGATATTTTAGCAACACCCATTAGCCCGGAACTCCTCCCGCATGAGGGTGACGAGATAGTCCAAGAGACAGAGAGCATCGTAGGACCCTACGAGCTTCACGACTTCTTTTTGTACCACTTCGTCAAGTATGGAGCCAAACCATCCAAAATCCTACACCTAGCGACATTAGCGTTTAATACTAAATACGATGAAGAGACTATAAACAAGTGGCTAAAGGTATTTTTAAAGCGTTTTTTTACCCAACAGTTCAAACGCTCGTGTATGCCAGACGGCCCAAAAGTGGGTACGATTTCTTTAAGCCCTAGAGCGGATTGGAAGATGGCTAGTGATGTGAATTTTGAGGTTTGGGTAGGGGAATTGAAATAGTTTTATACCCAAATCTCGAAATAGAATTCTTTGAATTTGCTTTATGGTCATATTTGTGGGCTTTGCATAAAATTGCAGTCACACCCATAGGTTCGGCGATGATTTTATATGGAGTTCATGAATGCGATGATGATACAAAGTCATGAATTTCTATTTCGTGATTTGGGTTATATACTCTCCTGCAAAAAAAATGATATTGTACCATCAATTAAACATATCAATTTCTGCCTAAAATATATGCATCATTTGGGATTATTTTATAATGAGAACCTCTAATAATATAAAGAGGGAAAAGGAAGCCATAAGCATAGCAAAAGCTATGCTTATAGATTACGCTTTACCATCAAGATGGTCAGCTAATCTTTGTAGTTTTTCTCTATATGCATCCATATCGAAATCTTTAACTCTTGCGACACCATCTTCAATAGCTGCTTGTGCAACTGCTGAAGCAACATATACAAGAACTCTTCTGTCAAATGGTGAAGGAATAATATATTCTGAACCAAACTCCATAGTTTCACGACCATGAGCCTCTTTTACATGAGCTGGTACTTCCTCTTTTGCTAGTGAAGCCAATGCTCTTGAAGCTGCCATTTTCATGTTTTCTGTAATCTTAGTAGCTCTAACATCTAAAGCACCTCTAAAGATTTGAGGGAAACCTAAAACATTATTTACTTGATTAGGGAAATCACTTCTTCCTGTTCCAATAATAACATCTGGACGTGCCTCTTTTGCAAGTGGTGGTTTAATCTCAGGATTTGGATTTGCACAAGCAAAGATAATAGGAGATGTATCACTCATTGTTTTTACCCACTCAGGGTCAATAAGGTCGGCACCAGAGAGACCAAGTACCATATCTGCACCCTTCATTGCATCTTCCAGTGTTCTATCTTCTGTCTCAAATGCAAACATCTGCTTTTGTTTATTGAGGTTGTCTCTACCACTATGAATAACACCTTTAGAGTCAAGCATAGTAATATTTTTTACACCAAGTCTTTTATACATAGATGCACAAGCAATACCTGATGCACCTGCACCAATAACTACAACTTTTAAATCTTCAGCCTTTTTACCACTCATATCAAGCACATTAATAAGCCCTGCTGTTGTAATCACCGCTGTTCCATGTTGGTCATCATGAAATACTGGCACATTACAAATCTCTTTAAGTCTATCTTCAATCTCAAAACATCTAGGAGCTGAAATATCTTCAAGATTTATACCACCAAAACTATCAGCCATT
>JALVXW010000254.1 GCA_027038155.1 Sulfurovum sp. | reverse complement strand
TATCTGGGCTACTGGGTAGATGGATGCAAAGCCTTTGCCTACAAACCAAAGTTTCAACCCCAAGAGATACTTGACGGCTTCCCTCACATATCAGAACAACCCTTATGGGAAAAGTGGGAAAAACCTACACCTTAAATTTTTAATTTTTAATTTTTAATTTTCTGCACCATTTCAAAAACAATCTATCTGGATTGACCCTTTTGTCTATCTCTTTTCCCTCAACCATAGACTCAGCTAGCATCTTAGCCATCAAGGGAGCAAACACAAACCCACGTCCACCCAAACCATTGAGCAGATAAAGGTTATCTCTATATCTAAGCTCTGGCTTGGCACCTCTTACTATAGCAGGGTAGGTTTCTAACATATAAGGCACATCTATCACCTTCCCAACCAAAGGAAAATAGTCTTTACTTCCTGCACGCATGCCACAAAAAGTCTCTTTGAGCACAAAATCACTGCTATCTACCATCTCTTTGGCTCTCTCTTCGAGCATTTGCAGTGGCTTTCCGTCACAAGCCATACAGGGATTTTTGGCTTTATTGTGTGTAGCACCTAGCTTAATAATGCCATCTATATTTGCAGAGACAGAGATGCTTTTATGCATACTCACATCTAGTTTGAGTTTAGAGTAGTAGTCTCCACGGCTTCCCCATGTGCCTCTTACACCCATATATCGCATATCAAAGAGGGTATTTTGGTAGCCTGTTGCCAAAACTATATTTTTGGCTTTTATACCCTCTTCTTTCAGAGCATAAGAACGAGCTTTTATCTGCCAAACATTTTCATCAAACTCCAAATGCTCTACATCTATTTGAAAAAAAGGTACTCTCTCCCAAATAGCTCTACACATAGCAGAAGCATCGCAGACTCCAGCCTCTTCAAAAAGAAAACTATCATAGGCATTGTTTATACCTATAGTTTTTAAGGATTCTTTGTCTATCCATTGATACTCTGTACTGTTAAAAGGCTCATAAAGTTTAAACTTTTTGGCATCTTCTGCATCTTTGGGTATGCGTATCACCCCAGTTTGAGAAAAATATTTAGG
This sequence comes from Sulfurovum sp., assembly GCA_027038155.1. Classification (GTDB taxonomy): domain Bacteria; phylum Campylobacterota; class Campylobacteria; order Campylobacterales; family Sulfurovaceae; genus Sulfurovum. The sequence goes on along the minus strand of JALVXW010000254.1, from coordinate 868 downwards.
AAAATACTGCAAGTAGAACTCTTTAGCATACACATACGCTTGCGTAGTAAGCTCTTGCAAAGAAGAACCTTTGCCAATCTTAGGAGAGACAAACGCCCCAGCAGCCCCAGACCCGCCACTAGCAGGCACAGAACTTCTGTCAACCAAAAGAATCTTTTGCCCTTTTTGTTGCAACGCAAACGCAGCACAACACCCTGCTATCCCTGCTCCAATGATGATGGTATCGTATATTTTAACCATTTACGGTAAACTCAATCCATCTTCTAATTGCATCAATAGCCTCTTCGCTCATACTATGTCCTGTATGAGCTAGCCTCTTCACCGTAGGCGTGATACCTGCTTTTTTCATCTTTCTTACAACCACTTTGCCATAACTGTTATTTTGCAATCCATAAGTTATGAGTATCTTATGGTTACTTTTTACACCATGATATGTCATATCAGGAGCATATCCTCCTTCATGTATTACATATATAGTAAAAAAGTCAGTAAATCCTAACCAGTCTCTATCTAACCCAGAACCTACCAAATGAGCTCCACTGCTAAACCCTGCTGCGATACGTACATCTTTACTAATATTGGGGATAATATCTTTAACATATTCAAGCATAGGTCTTTCATACTCCCAAAAACTATCTATCTGCTTTTTACCTGCTTTGATTGCCAATCTAGGAAGCTTATTGTCAGGATACGGCAGAGCAACAACCAAAAATTTACTAAAGTCCACAATAGGGGGGATAGAAGAGACGCTGCTAGAACCACCTCCAGGAGAAAACCACACCAGCAAAGGTATAGGTTTGTTTACAGTATAGTTCTCAGGCACACGTATTTCAAACGTACGTTTTATAGGGTTTTCTGCTCCTATATT
>JALVXW010000253.1 GCA_027038155.1 Sulfurovum sp. | reverse complement strand
AGTGTAGCCTATTCTTATTACTCTCTTTAAATGCTAATTGAACCGAATCTTCATCTTCTGGAGTACCTAATCTCTCCCATAAAGTATTGGACTTTTCTTTTTCTATGATGATACTCTCTACACCTTTTAAGCCGTATCTCCCACCACTAAAAGCAGAAAAAACTTTTTGAGAATACTCTTGGTAGGCTTTTATTCTTTCATCATAGCTACAGAAAAACACCATAGACTCACCCACATCTTTCATGAGAGACTTTACTACAAAATCAAAACCCATCAGCTTTTCAAAAAACTTTGCTAAGTATCTGTTAAACGTCGTATTTTTCTGGATACCATAACTAGAAGGCATCTCTTTATCGAGTAGCCCTTTAAGCATTACATTTGTCCATGAAACCATCTGTGTAGATTGTTTTATGGGTAAAGTATGTTCTATGTTGGCTTGTTTTAAATCATCTAACAACTCCCATGGCTCTTTGTTTGGCTCAAATGCCACACCGTACAAATAGGGTTTAAAAGATTGTTTATCTCCTAGTTTTAAGACTTCAATATTGACATTACCAAAGGTAACCATAGCACTAGCAAACATTCCAAAATCCATGACAGGTGGAGCTACTAGTCCAAAGGCTTCTTCTATCTGCTTCGATGTCTCGTAAGGGTCTGGTGTGAGAATGATGAGGTGGTCGATTTTTTGTATCATACCAACACTTCCTTAGCAAACTCCTCTACCACTTCCACCACCAGTTCAGGCTTCTCAAACTGTATAGTGTGTGGACAATCCACAGCGATGTATCTGCCATTTGGGCTAGATTTTACGGTTTTGTTTATATGATTATCGTTCATGACTTTTACGCCATCCCAGTCTTCGGGTGTATCAAAGGTAGGTTTGGTTGCTCCTAGTACCACCACAGGTATCTCTCTAAACTCAAGACTTTTTGTTTCAGCTGAGAATTGTAAAATTTTTCTAACCTCTTCAATATACGTCCCAAAACCCTTATGTATTAAATCTACTGCTTCTTTGAAATTATCTTTTTCACTTTTTTGTGCATTGGGTGCAAACTTGTCTATGAGTTTTAAAAACATTATTCGAATGATTCCTGATCTTAACAATGGAGCAACGACCCACATAGGAGGAAAGTTTGTATACTTCTTTCTAGTCTTTGGAGGAAAATCATCATAAGTATCAGGATGAGCAGGGTCTAATAGTACAGCACCTACCACATGTTCAGGATATTGGTCAACAAAAGAGCGTAAGGTAAGCCCTGCCAAAGAGTGTCCGACCAATATGTAGGGCTTAGGCAGTGCCAGTTTTTCTACTAAACTATGTAACTCCTCTGCCATTGATGCACAAGTTTTGGGATTATCTCCTCTTTGGCTATGAAGTGTTCCTGCTTTATCATAAGAGAGTGTTGTAAAATTTTTAGAGAGTTTCTCTTGAATATTTCTCCAAACTATATGCCCACCAAACTCAACACCTGTCTCAAAGATAATAGTAGCTTTTCCATCTCCCTTTTTCAAATAATGTAGTTTATGTCCACCCACATCTATAAAGTCACCCTCTATCTTATAGGACTTTGCTTTGTGTCTTGCATACTGTTCATAAAGAAATCCGACGGCGATAAGTAAAAGAATAACTATTAGTGCTATTTGCATAATTTAGCCTTTTTTATTTGCATTATAGAGACTTTTAGAACTTTTGTCATTCACATATGGTAAGATTTGCTTATGGAATTTTTACGTAAGTACATTGAATCACATATTAGCATCGACGAAGAGGAGTGGCAAACAGTCACGGCCCTCTTTCACAAAAAAAAGTATGCCAAAGGTGATGCACTCTTTTCTGCAGGAGAGGTGTGCCAAAAGTTACACTATATCTCTTCTGGTGTAGTACGTGTCTATAGTCTTAATACAGAAGGCAAAGACC
>JALVXW010000252.1 GCA_027038155.1 Sulfurovum sp. | reverse complement strand
AAAGGCATAGAGAGTCTTAGCCTCAAAGGTCTCTGTGACATTCATGGTTTAGGCATTGCCAAAGCCTCTCAGATATTGGCTTCGCTAGAACTCTCAAAACGCTATCTTATTAAACATAACAAACGCATCACCAATGCCAAAGATGTATATGATGAACTCAAAGCTTTTAGTAGCAAAAATCAAGAGCATTTTCTCACTATAACGCTAGATGGTGCGTCACACATTATCAATACGCGTACCGTATTTATAGGCACACTCAATCAGTCACTCATCCACCCTAGAGAGGTCTTTGCCGATGCCATAGCCGACAGAGCCGCAGGCATCATCATCGCCCACAATCACCCTAGTGGTACACTCGAAGCGAGCAGGGCAGATGTGCAGATAACCCAACGGCTTAAAGAGGTTTCCAAATTGGTAGGGATAGAGTTGCTTGACCATGTGATACTCTCAAAGCAGGGGTATTACTCTTTTTCGGATGAGGGGTTGTTGTGATAGAAAGGTATGGAACCGTAAATCATTGCGGTTGAAACATTATGATTATGCACAAGCAGGGTCTTATTTCATCACCATCGTAACACAAAATAGAGCACATCTTTTTGGTGAAATTGTGGAGAGTGAGATGGTTTTAAATGAGGCTGGGAGGATGGTTGAAAAATGGTATATGAAATTGGAAGAGAAATTTCAAAATTATTATGAACATGTGGTGCGTGATGATGCCGATTATGTACGGTTGAAACCTATATACAAAATAACCCTCTCTAATGGAAAGAGGATATGTTTTCACCGTAGGGGCAGACCTATGTGTCTGCCCTTTTTAAATGGGTGATTATGTTTGTGACCAAAAGGGTACACATGGGTGTATCCCTATGGGTTCATTAATATCCAATTAACAAACCTCCTGTATAATAATTTTACCAAAACACAAGGATTAAACTATGATCAAAAAACTCACAATAACTTCACTCACGGCACTTTCACTCTTACTTGTAACAGCACAAGCAGAAGGCATGAAATGTCAAGCTGGTAAATGTGGTGCAAGCATGATGAAGCAAGCAAAGCAGGGTAGTGTATGCAAAACTAAAAAGATGCACAAAAAGAAAATGAACTCTCCTTTTCTCATAAAACATGGACTACCACACATGACAAAGATGGTGATGAAAAACTGGGATGATCCCAAGCTAGCACTAACTGATGAACAAAAAGCTAAGCTTACAGAAGTACGTAAAGAGACGATGGGTGCAGTGATGAAACTAAAGCCTGAAGTGATGGCACTCAAAAAAGAGATAGTCACTGCTAGCAAAGCAGGGACAAAAGCAGCAGCACTCAAAGTCAAAGTAGACAAACTCGCAGCACTCGAGAGTGAAGCGACTATGGTGCATTTGACTTGTTTAGACAAAACAAAAGCCATACTCACAGCAGAACAATACAGCTACCTCATGGAAAAAAGAAAAACACATAGGGTGAAGAAAAAAGAGAAAATGCAAGGCATGAAATGTGCAGCTGGTAAATGTGGTGGAAAATAGGGCGTTAAACCCTATTTTTAATACTATAAGATAACTTTAGTCACTTTGACTAAAGTTATTAAGCTTTCTGTTTACCTTTGTTTATTACAATAGTTTAAAGGATTTTAAATGCATAAACAAAACCTCTTAATACTTACGCTCATCATCTCTGGGTTGGCTTTAAACCCTGTGATGGCAGATGGGGTTATAAACAGTGTTGCATCTACACAAACGATAAACCATTCCATAACTTCTAGCATCTCATCTATACTCTATAGCAGAGGGCTAGAAGAAGAAGCGGCTGTTGCGTTGGCATCGGGTGTGGTAGATGAAGAAGATGAGATGTTTCTTTCACTATTGTTACAAACACTTGATAGTAAGAATATTGTAAGCACTCAGGAAGTTTTGGAGTATCT
>JALVXW010000251.1 GCA_027038155.1 Sulfurovum sp. | reverse complement strand
TTTAAAGTGGGTGCTTATTTTTTTTCTATGTGCTAAGAAAAACCCTGCTAGTGCACCAAAAAGCCCAAAGATGGCACCCGATGCCCCTATCCCTACAGTCACAGGATGCATAAAAAGAGAGACCACCCCTCCTATAAAACCAGAGAAGAGATAGATAGCAAGATAAGATTTTGTATCAAAATAGGTTTCTGCTGCTCTTCCTACAAGATATAAGGAGAACATATTCATAAAAATATGTGTCACTCCTCCATGCAAAAACATCGCACTTAGCAGTCTCCACCACTCTCCTTTAAGCACCACCAAAGGACCATACAGTGCACCCATATCTACCAAAACATTGATATTCATATCAGCCAAGGCATGGCTATAGAAAGAAGAGAGAAGATAGACAATACTATTGAGTACAATAAGTACAAGAGTAAGTCTATAGCGTAATAGATTGTTTGGCATCAATGCTACAAAATAGCCTCTGCAAAAATCACACCATCTATTTTTCCTCGTGCTATTTTGCTTATCTCTTTTTCATTGTGTATAAGTACCAAAATGCGTGTATCAAAAAGATACTCCTGTGCAATAGGCTGTATCATCAGAGCATCATCCTCTTCACAGATGATATATTTTGCCCCCAATGCATTGGCAAAGAGTGCATCATCTAACGTGTTAACCACCACTGCAAAAGGGATATTATGCTCTTGACAATGTTGTGCAGTAGGGTGCGAATTTCCTAAAGGCTCAAGCAATACAATATCATCTGCTTGTGTTTTAGCAATATCTTCTACTGAAAATATTTTATGAAAACGGTTACTCTTAATCCATGGGTGTCCTATAATAATCATATCTGCTCCTTTATTATTTTATACATTCATGTGAACAGTAGTACTTTCCTTGCACAATAATACTCTCTTTTACGGTTACATAGGTAGAGCACTTTTCGCACTCTACAAGCGTATCATCATCCAATTTTTTCTCATCTGCGGTTTTGCCAATAGAGGGGAGTCTCCCTCCAAAAAATCGGTAAATCATGACACCGACTACTGCCAAAATAAGTAATTTTAAAATCATCTTTCAACTCTTTATATATAGGTAATTACGCTGGTTTTTCTGTACTATATCATAATTTAACTGATGCTCTACATCTGCAACCTCATCAAACACACGAGAACCTTTATAAAAAAGATACTCCGTTTGACAATTGGAAAGATGTTGTGTCAAATCCAAAAGCAATTTGGTATTAGTAACGGCACGTGAGCTTATCATCTCAAAAACTCTATGGGTAATATCTTCTACTCTTTTGGCTTCTACAGTTACATTTAAGAGTGCTCCGTCTATTGTGGCATATTTTAAGAATGAGACTCTTTTTTTAAGTGGTTCAGCCAAAACTACTTTGGTATCTGGTAGTGCAATAGCCAGTACCAACCCAGGAAACCCTGCACCTGTACCTACATCTAGCAACGTTTGTGGTTTTTTGACAAAGCTAAGTGGGTAGAGAGCATCTACAATATTGCCATAAATCGCCTCTATGCTTTTAGCACCTGTAAGGTTATGCACCTGATTCCATTCATGCAACAAGGTTGCAAAATGTTCAAGTTTAATGATGCTGTTTGGGGCAACCGTAATCCCCTCTTTCTCTAGTAACTGCGTTAAGTTCACGTCTATCCTACTTGTATAAGTTTATGTTTGAGCAAATGGTGCACAAAAGTATCAATATCTTTTTTTAACACATCTTCACTGACTTCATAGTGCTTTAGCATATAGGTCTGTAGTGCCACAAGGCTATGGTGCCTGCTTAGCTCTTGCCACATGACCCTCCCCATAACATCAAGCCCAAAATAGTTTTCACTTTGGGTATCAAAAAGTATCATCTCATCATCTACAACTTGAGTAAATATGGTTGAAGGTATGGTTATTTTCTCTCTTTGATTCATAAGACTATTATACCCCATTGTGTATGAGAATGGCTTGATAAACCTCATCTAGTCTCTCCAACTTCCAAGGTATAGATATTTTAAATACCTCTACATGGTTTGCCATCTTTGAAGCAAACAAATATCGCTCTTGTTTCATGCTCTCAAAACTGACAAATTTGCTTTTATATAACACTTCAAATTTTTCTACACCATACAAAGGTACAATATTTACCTTTGCATCTGCCTCTACCCTCTCTAATAGATAAACAGATGAGAGCAGATCAACTGTTTGAACAAAATTCAAGACATGATACCCCAATACTTCAGGTTTTCGATAGGGTCTGCAAAACGGATAAGAGGAGATAGCCTTATACCCCCTCTTATCTTCTTCTATAGCTACTGTATCATCACCGTAAAATCCATGCCCTTTACCTATAAAATACTCTACAAGGGTAGATTTTCCTCCTCCAGAGTAAGCAGAAAAGAGCAGTGTTTTATGCTTTAATTTTACCCCTGAGACATGCAGCACATGATAACGTCTCTCTAATTCCAATACCAGAGGAAAAAAGGTATGAAGCACCCAAAACTGCAAGAGTTTATCACTGTATCCCTCTGCTTTTATATAGTGTATCTCTTTGTTTTTGGCATACCAGATAAGGGTAAAGAGCCCACCTATCTCCAGTGCCCACACAGTAGTAGGGGTAGAGAAATCTTCAAAAGGGGTGTTGGTGTAGTACCGCACCTCTCTTTGGGTCATACTCACCCAAGGACTTCGTAGGCTAAAAAGTACAGACAGAGCTTCACCTTGATGCTCTTTGATTTGAACAAGAGGCAATCTATTGTCGCACTTTTGAGAGAGCTGCGGTGCATCAGCAAAATAAAAATAGTGATTAAATGCTTGCATTTTCTACTAAAACCAGCCCCAATCAGGAGGACCAATAGGATCACCTGTATCTGCTTTGGCTTTGGTGGGTTTGGCTAACTGCCCCAAAGCCACTAAAACAGGAGCTTTATAGGCTGCTTTTTTTAAAAATGCACGACGGTTGTCTCTTTTTTTATCTTCACTTTCTTGTTTTTTCATTCTACCAATACCTTAAATTCAGGGGGCGTCAACATATCAAGTTGCTCTAAGCGTCTTTTTGTATCTCTTGTGGGTGTCGCTTTGGCATCTTTACGTAACACTTTGATCTGTAGTGCTTTTAGTGTTTTTTTGTAGGGTGTTGATGTCGTAGCCAAAAGAGGACTAGCCAATGGTACTGTAGGGTCCTTGAGTCTCCACTGGAATCTTCTTTGGGTACTCCCATTCATCTCAAATAGATAGGTTTGTGCTTTGTTATTCTCTACCACTTTTACCTCTTGATTAGTTTCCATATCTACAAGTGTCATGTAAGACAAAAGAGGATTACGTAACGAACGATACTCATGATACTGCTCTCTTCCTTCACTATCCACATAAGGAGTCAACACATAAAGCCCTCTCCAGCTTAAAATCATTGTTGCATTACTCTCAGAAGATTTAACGGTAAACTCCCAACTCTGAGCATCGGTACTGCAAGGATGAAAATCACTCTTATACTCTCCTGTAGCAAGCCCCTCTGGATTTTTAAAGACAACATCTAAAAATGTTGTACCAAATGGAGCAAGTGCTTTTAGGGCATATGTTGATACCTCATCCGTATCAAGCTCTCCTAGCTGAGCATCAGAGACTTTCATATGATTGCTTGTGTCTTCTACAACAATACGCACATACCACTCTTTGGGCTTCTCTTCAGGAGCTTGTGATTCAATCAAACGGGCTGAAGCAACTTCTTCTTCTACAACTACTGTAACATTTGCCTCATTCGATAACACACCCTTCTCATTTTTAACCCTATAGGTAAAAAAATCACTCCCTACAAAATCACTATTTGCCACATAGGTAATTGTACCATTGGTAGTCGATACAAATGTACTGCCATTTTGCGGTTTTTGTACAACAACAACACTACGCTTATCAAGTGCTCCACTACTATTGCTGTCATTATCCAACACAGAAATAATGGTGCTATTCCCTTTAAGTACCTCCACTTTATCATCTTTGGCAACCATAATCACACTACTTTGTGGTCTATATACATTGATATAGACTGTTGCGATATTGGAATACGCCCCTTTATTGTCTTTAATACTATATTTAAAAAAGTCCAATCCACTGTAACTGCTATATGATTTATATGAGATAAGCCCATTGGCATCAACAGTCATAGTTCCATGTGTTACAGATGTTACAAGATTCATACTGTTTTTATCAATACTCCCATCACTATCTACATCATTTTTTAAAATATCCATAACTATTGTTGTATTTTGTGCTACACTAAAATGATCATTATTGGCTACTGGTGCTCTATTGGTGTGAGGGGCTGGTGTTGGTGGTGTAGTAGGTGTGTTTTTTGCCACTATAGTAAGTGTAACAACTGCCTCATTAGATACATTCCCATTGTCATCTTTCACCGTATAGGTAAATTTGTCTGCTCCAACATAATCACTCTTGGCAACAAAGGTCACCTTGCCCGTATCAAGTATGGTTGCTGTACCGTGCAGTGGTTTGGTTACAATCTTTACACTACCTCTATCCAATACACCATCATCGCTATCATTATGTAAAATATCAATGGTAATATGCTCTCCCGAGACCACCTCTACACTATCATTTTTGGCTACAGGGGCATGTATTTCAGCAGTAATATTGACATCTTCGCACCCTATCATAAAAAGTAGTCCTACTACTAAAATAGCTATATTTTTTCTCATCTTCTACTCCTTTGGAATCAATAATTTCACTACTGTATTTTTCGTTTTTCCATGCAAAACAACCCAAAAACCTCTATAGGGCTCCAGCTTGCATCCCCCTGGTGTGGTATCATCACATGTGGTATATCCATTTGCATTTGCACCACCTGTACCAGGGTTATATTGCCATATTTGTTTGTCTATATAGCCTGCACTGTCTGCCGCACTTGGCGTGTAGGATGTACCATTAATAAGGATACGACAATCCGCCCAGTTTACAGGGGCATGCCCTATAAAGCCCAACATATTGTTACGGTTTTTTCCAGAGTGGTCATTTACATCATTGTCTGGTGGTCCAAAGTTTTTGGTTACGGATGTCAAATCTATCTCTACACAACTCTCTGTGACACACGCTGCATGCGTAGCGTTATAGTCCACACCAGGAAGCCCATTCTCACCCCATGCTGCATCTTGCTTGGTCAATAGCCAATACCCTTGTCCAAACTCTAAAGGTGTACCAGTGTAAGGCACAATACTATAAGAGCTTGCATTGTCTGTGGTACTGTAGTTACGTTTCATAACAATCCAACCATCTGCATTGGACGATACATTATAGCTTTCTGCTGGAAACTCATCAAAGATATCTGCCACATCTTTATTGGGTGAAGTACGCAGGTCTGCTGGTATGCCTATGAGTCCCCATATACCTGCTGTAGCATTGGCTTCACAGGTGGGACAGACTCGTGGCGTACCGTCAAAATTATTTCCTGCTAGTTCATTATTGTAAATCGTTAATATTTCTGCCTCAGACAAAGCCCTACTCCAAACCTTTACCTCATCTATATTGCCTTGCCACACATCGTTGTATGAAGTTGATAGGTAGTCATTCCCTATCGTAAGTGGTTGAGATACGTTTGATATATCTTCATTATATGCACTGCTAGCAACAAATACACCATTTTTATAAATGCTAACATGATTGCCATCATAAACCCCAACAATATGATTCCAAGCATTCATTGTTAAAGATGCACTTACCCGTCCTGCACCATCAAAAGCATTATTGATATAAAAAATAATATTTGTACCATCTCCATTATCATGTATCAAACCAAACCCATCATTCCAGCCATCACTCGATACCTTTTGTACAGCAGATGACCATTTTGTAAATGCAGTAGGATACAACCAAGCCGATATCGTCAATGTGTTGGTAAGTGCACCCAGTACACTTGTATCATCCACACTAACCCTATCTCCATTTAGACCAAATTTACCAGAAGTACATGTTTGTTTTATTGCACTATCAACTGAAGCTAACGAAGCCGATGTGGCATCATAGTGATTGCCTGAACTATCTTTTACATCTCCAGACACTCCCCCTGCACCATCCAACCAATAGCACTCATCCATACGATAATCTACCTGTAGTCCATCCGAAAGGAGTCTAGGTGTGGCATCTATATACAATTTAGCATAGTGAAAGGTTCCCGTATCTCCACCCGCATCATCACACACTTTTAAGTTCCATACACCCTGTGCATCTTCGCCACTCAATGTACTAAGTGCCACTTCAGGCTGACGTACTACCGTTGATGTATGATTACTGTTATCTGAGGTAATAGATGTCGCTGCTGCATCATCAAAAAGCACATAGAGATTATCTCTAGCCCCACCATTATCACTCGTAAGATCTACGACCGTACCTTGCGGAGAAGTGAGTGTAATATCTAAATCCGCTCTCCAGGTATGGTCAATATTAACTTCAATATTAACAGTATTAATAATTTCTGAAGATGGCATACTAAATGTTTTGCTAAAGCAGTTATTGTCTGTAATAGCTTGTGTGTCACTGTTGGTAATCGTTGTAATCCCCGCCACCACAAACAGAGGAAAGACACATAAAATACACACTATTCTTACTATACTGTTTTTCATCTCTATTCCCATATTCTTGATATTTATATCTATTATATAATAAAAACAGCTAAAAAGGAAATTCTTTAAAGCAAGTGTCCCATCTGCTCTTTTTTGACATGCAAATACGCTACATTATAAGGATTTGAAGGGATAATAATAGGCAGACGTTCTACTATCTTTATGCTTTGCAAACTCTCTATTTTCTTGGGATTATTGGTCAACAGTTTAAGCTTGTTGATGCCAAAATGGTGCAAAATAAACTCTACGACTTCGTAGGTGCGTTCATCTGCCTTAAAACCCAATTGATGATTTGCTTCTACGGTATCCAACCCCTTATCTTGCAGTGCATAGGCATTTACCTTGTTAAACAAACCTATGTTTCTTCCCTCTTGGCGATGATAGATAACCAAACCATCCTCTTTGGCTATGGTCTCTAGTGCAAAATCCAATTGTTCACCACAGTCACACTTGGTTGAACCTATGGCATCTCCAGTTAAACATTCTGAATGCACACGCACAATGGGTGCTTCTATTGTTTGAAGATTATCGGTAAAAATAGCCAAATGTTCTTTATCGTCCTGCTTAAATGCCTGTATCTTAAAAGTACCATATTTTGTTGGCAAAGTAGCGATTTGTGATATTTTTATGTTATTCATAGCAGGATTATACAGTAAGAATGAGTAATTAGGAATGAGTAATTAGGAATTTTTGGTTAAAATATTGAAAATTGTTTATTTAAGGCTAATTATGTTTACGAGATTTAGAAGAAAAAGAATCAATCCTGTACTAAGAGATTTGTTACAGGAGACGCATCTGAGCGTCAATGACTTTATCTACCCTCTTTTTGCTAGAAGTGGTACAAGCATCAAAGATGAAGTCGCCTCTATGCCAGGTGTCTATCAAATGAGTATTGACGAAATTATCAAAGAGTGCAACACCCTTAAAACACTTGGTATTAAGTCTATCATCCTTTTTGGTATCCCTGACACCAAAGACTCTGTAGGCTCTGACGCGATGTGCGAACACGGCATCATTGCTCAGACTGTAAAAGCTGTAAAAGCAGCCCACCCGGATATGTTTGTCACCACAGACCTCTGTTTTTGCGAATACACAGACCATGGTCACTGTGGTGTCATAGACCCAGTACTAGAGACGGTTGACAACGACATCACCCTAGACAACCTAGCCAAACAAGCCGTAGTCCATGCCAAAGCAGGAGCAGACATGATTGCTCCATCAGGCATGATGGACGGTATGATACAAGCTATTAGAGGTGGACTAGACGGTGCAGGTTTTGAAAACCTCCCAGTGATGTCTTACTCTACCAAATTTGCTTCAGCCTACTACGGTCCTTTCCGTGATGTGGCAGAGTCTAGCCCAGGCAAAGGCGACAGAAAAAGCTACCAAATGAACCCAGCCAACCGCAACGAAGCCATAGCCGAGTCTGTAGCAGACGAACACGAGGGTGCAGACATCCTCATGGTCAAACCTGCACTCGCCTACCTGGATATAGTACGTGATGTTAAAAATAATACTACACTACCACTAGCAGTTTATAATGTAAGCGGTGAATACTCTATGCTTAAAATGGCAGCCAAAGCTGGTGTCATAGACTATGATACAGTGATGATGGAGACAATGATGGCATTTAAGCGTGCTGGAGCGGATATTATTATCTCTTATCATGCTAAGGAAGTGGCAACTTTGTTGCAGAAGTAGCTATAAGGCATTATCTATTTACTTATTGAGGCAATCAACAACCCCGACCCAAGGGTACAACATGAATTGAATTGAATTTAATTTATTGGCGATAACGAATCAACCCACAGGGTCGTGAAATTATTCCCAAGAGGATTAAAGAAGAGATTAATTTTAAAAATTAGCCCCCACCCAAAGGCGAGAAGCAAAGAAGAGTCTTAGATACCAATCCCATACGCCTTAGCCAAAGCAGCAAACTCAGGGGAGCGTAAGAAGCCATCAAGTACCCCTTTTCTATCTTTTTTGCCACTGTTAAGTTTTTCAACCCAACGGCTGAGTCCTCCTG
>JALVXW010000250.1 GCA_027038155.1 Sulfurovum sp. | reverse complement strand
GAAACCACTCTAGTTGGTCATTGAGTTGATGAGCAGTAATGATATTATCATACCCTTCTGTCTCAACCAAAGCATCAAAAAACGCATAACGAAAATCTCTGGCCTGTTTTTCAAAGTTGTTTGTAAAAGCAGGTGCCTCTATTGTGTGGCAAAAAAGCTTATGGGCTTTTGCCAGTTTTTTGGCATGGGCTACCTCTTCTTTACTTTGCTCTCTTGTGTTGTAATCTACAATGGCAATGTCAAATTTGATATGATTTTCTATGAGTAGAAAAAAGAGAGCAGAGGAGTCTATGCCTGCGGAGAATGCTAATAGGTTTTTTTTATTTTTGAGGTTTTGAGTATTTATTTTTAGCATAACTTCCTCTTGATTCAAATTGTGGTCTTGTTTTTCTCCTTACTTTTCTAGAAAAGTAAGCAAAAGTCGTCTCTTCTCTCGAATCGCTTTGCTTTCAAGGTCGTTCGGAGAGACAAGGCACGCAAGCATGATTAATAAAAGTGCTATCGCACGGATTGCTTAATTAGTGTAGCAAGCAATTGCATACCTACACGTTCTGTAATCTTTGCAACATAACGTTTACCATATTCTATAGGTAAGTCTGAAGTATCGTTAATGAGGATTTCTCCATCTATATCTACTGCCCAGTTTAGGGGGCGTGCGCTTAGGAGATACTCGTGTTCATCACTCTCTCCATCTATGACTAATGTTACCGTTTTGCCTACCATATTTTGCAGGGATTCTTGTGTATTTTCTTCAGCTATAGCACCTAAAATATCTGCTCTGCTATCGATAGTCTCTTGAGAAATTTGTTCCAAAGTATAGGCTGAAGTTGTCTCTTCGTTGGAGTAGTGAAAGGTGTTAAATCTGTCAAATTTAAAATCTTTCATAAAGTCACAAAGCTTTTCAAAACTTTCATCACTCTCCCCTGGATGACCTGCAATGAGGGAGGTGCGCAAAAAGGCATTGGGCTTAGACTTCATATGCTCTAAAAGCTCAATAGTCTTTTTCTCTCCAAAGCCACGTTTCATAATTTTAAGTACACCATCATCAATATGCTGAATAGGCATATCGTAGTAGGTTTGAAATACCTTAGCATCAGCAATAGTATCAATAAGTGCAAAAGTGGTAGTGCTAGGGTAAAGATATAAAATACGTGCTGATTTGACCCCTTCTATGGTTTCTACCGCGTTAATAAGTTCTATAAGTCCATCCGACATACCCATATCACGCCCATAACTAGAACTATCTTGTGAGATAAAAGAGAAATCATAAAACCCATTTTTTACCAACATCTCTACCTCTTTCACAATAGAAGAGAGTGAACGTGAGTGCAGTTTGCCTTTAAAGCTAGGAATGGCACAAAAAGAGCATGACTGATTACACCCCTCAGCTATTTTGATATAGGCATGGTAGTTTGAGCCTGTAATGACACGTCCTGAAGTCTCAGTTGCCAGATAGACCTCTGGGCTAAACGTACTCTCTTTTGAGGCAATGAGCTCATCAATTTTTTCATAGTCACCGACCCCTGTAAAGATGTCTATCTCTGGCATTTCAGCTTGTAGCTCTTCTTTATAGCGTTCACTCAAGCAGCCAGACATTACAAGTATAGAGTTCTCTTTACGTGTATCATGTAGCGTCAGTACCGTATTGATACTCTCTTCTTTGGCAGCCTCAATAAATCCACAGGTATTGACAATAATCACATCTGCAATGGTATGATTATCAGTTATTTCATACTCTTTAAGACGACCGAGCATCACTTCACTATCAACAAGATTTTTGGTGCATCCGAGGCTTACAAGGTGTAGTTTTTTTGTATTTTGCATAGTGGGGTAGTCTCATTTATTTTTTTAATATTAGGTGAATTCTCATTTCTGACGAATATTTTGAAACACAATTCTAGCATCAAATTCTGAAAGTTCTTTAAAATAGG
>JALVXW010000249.1 GCA_027038155.1 Sulfurovum sp. | reverse complement strand
AAACCTATCGTAAAAAGAAGTGCTTTAGAGAGAGATTTGGTTTGAGTATCATCTTCATGGTTTTTGGAAAAAAAGAGTCTAAAAAGAGCAAAGAGCAAAAGCCCAAAAAAGAGTGACTGCAATACAATATCTGGTATATATTGTGTCACATGCCCCCCAATATAGCCTCCTATAAAACCTCCCAGACCTACAAAAATCCCTTCACCTATGAGCAAAGAGCCCTTTTTATAGTTAAGATAAGAGCCAAAAACAGATGAAAACACCATCTGAATAATACTGATACCAATGGCATCTTTAATCTCAAAACCTATTACCAGAAGAATAGGTACAAGCATCATACCTCCACCAATACCAAAAAATCCAGACATGCTTCCTATGAAAATACCAACACCAATAAGCTCTATCATCCTATAACTCCCAAAAACTAAAAGAGGATTATAACATTTTTATTGATTAATTTTGATATACTATCTTTCACAAGGAAACCTCTAATAAGGAGCAGTAAACACTATGAATAGTATTAGAAATATTTTTATGGCATTATCGGCTCTTCTATTGGGTGCACTTATCTATTTTAGCGTGCAACTTATCCATATAGACAAAAATGCACGTATATATAAAATAGACTATAACCAACTACACTCGGTACAGTATGGCATGTTTAACTCTGATGTGTGGACATCAAAAATCACAACCATACTCGATAAGAAGATTGAAAGCTTTACACTTGATACAGACAACAAAGCAGTTGTGAAAAAATATATCGAGACTATTATTGATGCACTTATTGTAGAGGCAGAACGTGTGGTCAAAGAACGCAACCATAGAAAACGTGGTTTTTTTGACACGCTTGTAGGCTCCACCAAACAGATGATTACAGACTCTATTATAGATTTTAAAGATCTACGTAAACGTGTACCTGAATTTACAAAAACAGTAATGGCAGAGATGGAAAAAAAGGAGAATCAAGAGCGTGCCAAAAAACTCATAAGAGAGAAGATTAAAACTTTTATGAAAAGTAGATTGCAAAAGCATACAGATATGAGTGCTTACTATGGTGTGATTGTCAAATATCATGCAAAAGATGCACAAAGCTGTAGTCAAATTTTAGATATGAAACTGAAAAAAACAACCCAAACAATGGAACATGCTATGCTTGTCATGGTCACTATTGCCGCTCTCATCATTTTATTTACCCTGCTTCAGGGAAGATTAAACGCTATAGGCTTGTTTATACTCTCAAGTACAACTGTGACTCTTCTTGTCTCAGGCATTATGTTACCTATGATTGATATAGAGGCAAAAATATCTAAACTTGTTTTCACTATTTTGGACCAACCTATCATTTTTGAAAATCAACTTCTCTTTTTTCAAAGCAAAAGTATCTCTGATTTAGTCAGACTACTCATCCAATCGGACGAGACAAAAATGATATTTGTGGGGATACTGCTTGTTATGTTTAGTATTATCTTCCCAACCATTAAACTCTTTGCTACCTACCTCTACTACTATAGCCATACAATTATAGGCAATAACCCACTTACACGCTTCTTTGCTCTACGTTCAACAAAATGGTCTATGGCTGATGTATTTGTTGTCTCTATTTTTATGGCCTATTTGGGTTTAGATGGTGTAGTAGATAACGAATTAAAACATTTGGAAGAGAAGAGCGATCCTATTAACATTATCACCACCAATGGGTCTCATCTAGAGGTGGGATTTTTTCTTTTTATAGGTTTTGTATTTACAAGTTTTATACTCTCTTTGCTTGTAGAGAAATACAAAAAAATTAAAGATACATAAACTGCGACAAGAAGATAATTGTAACAACAAAAGCAAAAGGCAACAGATGGCTCTTAAATACAAAAGGTTGAATTTTAAAGTAAACCTGCAAACCTCCTCGTAATCCTAGCCAAATCCCTAAAAATGCTTTAAGAGCTAAC
>JALVXW010000248.1 GCA_027038155.1 Sulfurovum sp. | reverse complement strand
GAGGTGGTTTTACCTGCACCATTGGGACCTAAAAGCCCTACTATCTCTTTCGATTTCACACGAAGAGAGATGTCGTGTACGATTTGTGTTTTTTTAATGGTTTTAGCGAGGTTGATGGCTTCAAGTGTATGCATTAGCTCTGTATCCTATATATTCTTCTATCATCATAGGGCTCTATCTCTACAATGGCGACATTATATCCAACTGCTTCTAAAAAAGATTTAAGCGCATCGCTCCCCCACTCTACCATATGCCATCCAGATTTTTCAAACTCCTCAAAAAGCCCCATCTGCATAAACGCCTCATGCTCGAGTCTATAGAGGTCATAATGATATAACGCCTCCCCATCTTCACCCCTATAACACTGTTGCAGAGAAAACGTGGGTGACGTTATTTCACTCTCAATGCCTTTGTCTTTAGCGATGGCTTGTGTGAGCGTGGTTTTACCTGCTGCCAGGTCTCCGCGTAGAAACACGATGGCATTTTGAGGTAATGCCTCTTTTAAATGATTCACTACTTTATCTAATTCGTTAAGTGATGCTATGATTTCCATGTGTCTCCGTTGGGGGCGATTGCCATCGCACCTTTTATATTTTAGCCCTTACGGCAAAAGTTTTATTATCATTTAAATTTTATGCGGTGCGTTAGCAAACGCACCCTACGCTAATTTCTGACTAACATCTGCCATAAAATCCAAATGCTCCAAAGCTTTACCACTGTCAAGCTGTGCTTCGACCATAGCGATGGCTTCAGGAATGTCTATCACATTTCCATCTACAAAAAGGGCAAAAGCAGCGTTAAGAACCACGATGTCTCTTTTAGCACCCTGTTCAATACCTGCAAAGATATCTCTGGTTATTTGGGCATTAAAAGCAGCATCTCCACCGAGTATCGCCTCTTTAGGTGCAAGTGTAAATCCAAATGTTTCAGGGTTTATCTCACCCTCAGCGATGCGTCCTGCGGATACATAGGCAAAAGTTGTGTTACACGCCAAACCTATCTCATCCATGCCATCTTGACTACTCACCACATAGGCTCTTTTAGCATCTAAACCCACAAGTGCCTCTGCCATCACTTTCACATAGCTAGGGTCAAATACCCCCAAAAGATACTTTTGTGTACTTGCAGGATTGGTCAGTGGACCTAAAAGATTAAATATTGTACGATGCTCTATAGATTTACGTATAGGCATAATGTGTTTCATCGCAGGGTGGTGGTCGGTTGCTGGGAAAAAACAAAACCCTGTCTCTTCAAGCATCTTAATCTTGTTTTCAATACTCAAATTAAGATTTAATCCCAAGGCTTCAAGTACATCCGTTGAACCAGAGTTAGAAGTAATGCTTCTGTTCCCATGTTTGGCTACCACACGCCCCATAGATGCAAGCAGTAACGATACAGTAGTAGAGATATTAAAACTTCCACTCTTGTCTCCACCCGTTCCCACAATGTCTATGGCTTTTTCACAAAGTTCATCTGAGAGATTAAGTTTAATGGAGTGTTCACGCATCACAGATGCCGCTGCTGCGATATCCTCTCCACTCTCACCCTTTTCATAAAGGTCTATAAGAAATTGTCGTGCTTCATTTTGGGGCATTTCGTTATTAAATAGTGTTTCAAATTGGGTTTTTATATCCATTTAAAGCTCCTTTACATATGCTTCTTTTTGAGACTTAGGAATCGTCTTTGTTGTAGGTATTTGAAGCACTTCATAATGCTTTGCACCTTTTAGGTATTCTATGGTTATTTTATCACCGATCTTCACATCTTTAGAAGCTTTTGCTTTGATACCATTTATCAACACTACCCCAGATTTGAGCATATCTGTAGCAATGGTACGACGCTTTACTACATTCACTGCACTTAACCATTTATCTACACGCATAAAATTCCTTTGTAGGGTGGGCATTCCTGCCCACCTTTAAAATTGAAATATATTGCGGTGG
>JALVXW010000247.1 GCA_027038155.1 Sulfurovum sp. | reverse complement strand
AATAGGTGGTGGTTTTGCAGGGCTTAGAGCACTCTATAGATTAAGTGATTACGATTACCATTTTGAGGTAACTGTTGTAGATAAAAGTGAAACCTCTTTAGAGAAGCCGGCTTTGCCTGAAGTAGCATTTGATGGCAAAGATTTAGAGCATGTGCATATCGACATTGCTCCGCAAGCTAGAAAACACACAGCAGCATTTGTCGAAGATGAGGTGGATTTAATCGATACCGATGCCCAAAAGGTGGTTTTAAAAAGCGGTGAAAAATTGGCGTATGATTATGTGATAATTGCTTCTGGAGCAATTAAAGATTATGATGCAATTAAAGGTTACAGAGAGTTTGGCTACTCTGTATGCGATGATATAGAGGCAAAACGGCTTTATGAGCGTTTAAAAAGTTTTGAAGGTGGGCATATTGTAACAGGGGCTGCAAAAAGCGAATTTGGCACAATGGTAGAAGCTCCTAACTTAAAAGCCCCATGCGAAGGTCCTATTGGCGAAGTTATGTTTATGATAGACCATAAATTACGCAAAGAGGGCAAAAGAGATAAAAGCACAATAAATGTCTTTTCGCCGGCAGAAATTTTCTTTGAAGATGTGGGCGATGAGGCTAGAGCTCCTGTTGCAAAGCTTATGCAAGAGAGAGGTATTGAGCTAACAACAGCAAAAGAGTTAGTAGAGATTACAAAAGATAAGGTTATCTTTAGCGATGGCAGCAGTATGGATTGCGATTTGGCAATTATTATACCACCGTACATTGCACCTGAATTTATCGCAAAAAGCGGCTTGGGAGACGATAAAGGCTGGGTGCCTGTAGATAAAACAATGAAACATATCGGCTTTGATAATATCTTTGCAGCCGGTGATGTAAGTGCTTTAGCTCAACCAAAACTTGGACACATTGCAATTAATCAAGCAGATGTTGCTGTAAGTTCTATTTTAAAAGCCGAAAATATCGAACACGAAGAGGTTACGTTTAATCCGGAAGTTTTCTGTATTATGAATATGGGAGGCTTTGATGCAATTTTGATTTACTCTAATGCACTTTATAATGGCGAATATGACTTTGCATGGCACTCACCGATTGCTAAAATGATGAAAACCGGCTTTGATGATGAATACCACTATACTCACGGACATATGCCACCAGATATTGCAGTAGAAGCGTTAGAGAGTCTATTGCATAAATTTGGAAAGAAAGGGTGAAGGTTGAAGGCAGAAGGGTGAAGGTGTAGGGTTTATAGTGCCTCACTGCACCATTTTAATAAAAAAGGAGAATTATGAAAGAGATAAGTTTTGATGATTACTTAAAAAGTTTCGATTACGATGAACGAAAAGCGATGAAGATTAAGCTAAATGAGATGCTAAAGCTTTACGAAGAGGGTAAAGCTGAAATTATCGATATTCGCTTTAGGGATGAATACGAAGTGTGGCATTTAGGATTTGGCAAAAATATTCCGCTCAATGAGTTGCCAAATAGAATAGATGAACTTGATAAAAATAAGACTATAGTTACAGTCTGTCCGCATTATGACAGAGCCGAAATTGCAAGGCTCTTTTTAAAACTTAAAGGCTTTAATGCACGCTATTTAACTGACGGTCTGCTAGGAGTTGTCGATTACCTGCGCGGGGATAAGGCTAGGGATTATATGGATAAAATTAAGGGAGAAGGTTGAAGGGCGAAAGATAATGTAGGGTGCGGTACCCTTACCGCACAAAAAAGATTATATAATTTTTTCTAGCCTTGCAATGCAGGGTTAAAAAAAATTATTTAAAAGGATAACAAAAATGGCAAATTTTCCAGAGAACATTGTTCCAAGTGAGATGAAAAATTTTAGAATTTCGGTAGATGAATTTATTGAGGCTTACAATAAAGGCGAGGCAGAGCTTGTAGATATTAGGGTTCCAATGGAGACAAAGGTTTGGCAAGTTAATTTTGGGCTTAAA
>JALVXW010000246.1 GCA_027038155.1 Sulfurovum sp. | reverse complement strand
CAATAGACCCCAAATAGAGTATATCACTCCCCTTTTGTTTGTTGAGGCTTAGGTCTGGTTTGAGTTTAATGTTGATGCCTTTTTGCTTTATCTGTAGTGGACTGGAGGCCTTAATGGTAAGCATTAACGAAAGATTTTGCATAAAAGGGCTCTGCTTGTTGTTTTGTATCTCTTGCACAATCACGATATCGCTATCACTTGCAAACGATTTACCCTCTATCTTTGGAAAAAGTTTTCCTCTAAGCAACACCACACTCCCCTCTACCTGTGTATCGTTGCCATCCATACTTGCTTTGATATCTATCTTGCTCTCTATATCCACCATCTCATTTTTAAAGTGAAATCTGTTGGCATTTGCTCTAAACTCTCCTTTTTTATCTATAAGATTATACTCCCCCTCAATGTCCAGTGTATCATTGAGCCAAAAGTGAGAAACAGACAACTGATCGCCCAGTGTGAGGGTTGCAGGTTTGGTAGAAAAAAACTTCTGATGGTTCCATGTAAGATGATATGATTTTAACACCAACCTCTTCTCATTGACGCTTGCCACCAATGAGACATCATCCACACTATAGTGGGTTTTTCTATCTGCTTGATAGGTGAGTCTAGGAGAGGTGAGTTGGCACTGTACACTTTGCAGTTTATCTACCTCAATCCATGCTTCTATGCTCCCTTTAAGTGGCGGTAGCTCCTCTAGCGTGTAGAGGGTACTCAGTTTTTGGGTAAACGATTGGATAGCATCTACTCTACTCTTGATGTGTATCTTCTCTTTACTGTTGCCCTCTATATCTATCCCCAAACCTGCTATATTAAGGGTACCATTGACATCACTGCTCTTGAGTGCATAACCTACATTGGCGTTGATATGTTTGCTCTTTAAAAGAAGTTGAAGCTGATTTTCCTGAAGTGTTGCTTTAGTAAAAAGAGGAGAGAGTATATCCCATTTTACCTCTTTGTTGTACGATTTAAGTAGAGAGTTTTGAGGTATTGCTATTTTACTCTCTATCTGCACTGTTTTGGCATAGCTTACATTGGCGTCTATATTGGCAATATTGGAGTCCACTTTTACCGTTGCTTTTATCTGTGAAAAATCATTCAAGTCAATAGGTGCATCAACAAAAAGATTTGCTTTTGCCTCTGTAAGTTCCGCAGGTAGTAAAAAAAGTGAAGAGAGCTGTAAACGTTCAGAGGTTTGTAGGTGCAACACACCTCTACGCAAATCACTACTTCTAAAATACCCCTCTAACTCTTTAGTGTCAAATGTACTCTTTAGACTTGTTTCATCACCCTTGTAGGCGATGTGCAAATTCTCCAAAGGTTTTACCAACTTTGCATCCACCCCCTCTAAGTGTGCAGCAAAAACATCTCCTGCATACTGCAACCCTGTGTCATCCAAAGAGAGTCTGTTGGTTATCTCTATTGCTTTTGCGTAAGGGGTATCTATGCGTAACGTAGTATTGGCATCTATGGCACTACGGTTTATATCGTAGTGTAGATGAGAGCTCAAATGGTTAATATCCACATTGAAATCTGACGCTTCAAGTGCCAAGAGTGCTTTACCCTGTGTCTCTATAGTGGCAACCATCTCTTTAGATGAAGCCTCTATCTCTGCCTCTATTGTTTCAATCGCTTTTGGACGCAAAGGAAGAGCATAGCGTCTATAGAGTGCCTCTTTGGGATGAAGTATGAGTCTGCCTAGAAGTTGGTTGTTTTGAATCTTACCCCCATAAGAGAGTGTAGCCAAATCTGTCGTGGTGTTGAGCTCTACATCTGCATGGATAAGCATTTTTTTCTCTATATCTATATGCACTTTCTCTACTGCCAATCTTGCATACGCTATCTTTATCTCTTCATAGACATAAGGGCGTAGTGTAATCTCCAACTGCTGAATATCAATATATTTAGGCATATAGCTCTCTATTTGAGCATGAGAAGTTTCTGTGGTAG
>JALVXW010000245.1:3083-8803 GCA_027038155.1 Sulfurovum sp. | reverse complement strand
TGGTGTATCGGAGTTTAATCAAGATATTGGTAGCTGGGATGTCTCTAGGGTAACCAATATGCACTATATGTTCTATAATGCCACAGCCTTCAACCAAGACATTAGCAACTGGGACGTCTCACACGTAACCGATATGAGCTGGATGTTCTTTGGGGCAACAAACTTTGACCAACCACTCAATAGCTGGGATGTCTCTAACGTCACAGATATGCGTTCTATGTTTAACCGTACAGGGTTTAATCATCCACTAGAGAGTTGGGATGTCTCCAACGTCTCCAAGATGAGCTGGATGTTCTGGGGTGCCACAGCCTTCAACCAAGACATTAGCAACTGGAATGTCTCTAACGTCAGTGAATATGATGGGTTTACGGATGAGTCGGCACTGGAGGATGCGTATAATCCGTTTTATGGGAGGTAGAGGGTTTACAACTACAGATTGTTGATACATGAGATTATAGAAGAACACATCGTTTTTGGGAGTGAACTCTCCACTTCCAATTTTCGTAATCTCAGAACAAAAACAAAACCACCACAAATCCCCCCATCACCCCACTTCAGCAAAATTTAAGCCAAAACCGCGTTTAGACGGTTTTTATAAATCTTTCAGATAATTTGGGTATAATACCGTCCCATTTTAGACCAATGAACATGGATGTTTTGCGGTGTAGAAAATTCTATAGGGAGTAAGCATATGCCAAAAATGAAAAGTGTAAAAGGCGCTGTTAAGCGTTTTAAAATCAAAAAAAGCGGCAAAATCAAAAGAGGAACTGCGTATAGATCACACATCCTTACTAAAGTTGATGGTAAACATCACAGAAGTATGAGAAGTCCTAAACACGTTGACCCTGTTGATGCTAAAAACATTAAAGAGATGATCAACTAAGACGGCTTAGTTATCATATGGAAAAGGAAATGCGACTAGTCGCATGAGCCAACTGCTGAAGTGCCCAACGGAAATGCCCTTGGGGTATAACTCAGCGTTAGCGTAGTTTTGTTGAGCTTTGTTCAAAAAACGTCCTTTAAAATGTACACCCCCGATTAGGGGCAAGTTTAAGCAGAGAGAATGCTTAACACCGATTCTTAAACAGATAAGGTAAAGGATAACCATGAGAGTAAAAACTGGTATAGTTAGACATAGACGTCACAAAAAATTACTAAAACAAGCGAGAGGGTTCTACAGCGGTAGAAGAAAACACTTCAGAAAAGCTAAAGAGCAACTTGAGCGTTCATTAGTATATGCTTACAGAGATAGAAGACAAAAGAAAAGAGATTTCAGAAGATTGTGGATTACGCGTATTAATGCGGCTACAAGACTTAACGGTATGAACTACTCTACATTTATGCACGGTTTAAAACTTGCAAATATTGAACTTGACAGAAAAATTCTTGCCGATATGGCAATGAATGCACCTGAGTCATTTACAAAAGTAGCTGAAGCTTCTAAAGCGGCACTTGCCAAATAGTCTTTTTTTGACTATCTTTTGAGGAGTTTCGGCTCCTCATTCTCTTTTTTGTGCACAAAAAAAGAGAAACGAATCCAAAAGAAAAAAGCACAACCGCTGTCGCGACTACTGATTTCCTTGACAAAATAACTCTATTTTGAAAAAATTTCTAATTTCTAATTTCTAATTTCTAATTTCTAATTTCTAATTTCTAATTTCTATCACCCTCGCTGAGTTTCCCCTGGATAACCAATGATCCCTGGTCTAAGGTTGCCTACCTGTTCAAATCCTAAAGATTTCATGGCGTGTTGTACCTGGAAACTACGACTTCCTGTATGACAGTAAACTATGATGTTTTTATTTTTTTTATCATTATGCTCTTCTATCTTTGCATAAAACTGTGATGTTGGCACCAGTGCATCTGTCCCCACTATGTGACCCATCTGAAACTCCATAAATTCACGAACATCTAAAAGTGTAAAATCTACCATACCTAAATTTCTTGCCTCTATAAGTGCTTCAAGTTCATCTCCATCGAGTTGTTCTTCATTTAAAAGAGTCTCTGCCTGCTCTTTGGTTAAACCTTTTGAGTGAGTGTGTACCGCTTCTTCTATCTCATCGTGCTTGGTTTGAGATGCTGCATACTCTGGCGTACAGAAGATTCCACAGTGACAAAGTCCATCTTCTGGTATCTCTTTTTCTAGTGCAGGTTTGCATGGGCAGATGCGGTTGTTTGCGGCTTTTTGCTCCTCTTTGGTCTTTCCATTGACCATAAAACAGGGACAAAAACGTTTGCCGTAAATAAGCTTGTTGCGTGCCAATCCCATAGCGACACCTTCGTTGACCTCTTCATTGGGATTTTGTACAAAACCAAACTGTTTATTTACTTTTTTTACAAAGCTCCAAGTTTTTTCAAATTCAGCCTGAAATTCGGCTGAATGCATATCTATTTGTTGCATTAGTTTCCTTTTATTTGTGTAGGGTGTAGTTGCTCTATCTCTTTTGTTATGTTGCCAAATTGTTTAACTATCCCTTGTAGTTGTTTGCCCCAAGTTTCTAAAAATCCTTTAGTTTTATTGAGATTAATATTGATATGGGTATCATCAATATGAATACCTGCCTCTTTCTCATCAATAATACCTTTTTTAAATTTTTGTGTAAGTTGTATCACTTTTTTCTCAAGATTTTTATTCAATGTCTGAAAAAAATCTTTACTTTTATTGGCATCAATTGTAATTTTATTCTCTTGAATTTCTATACCTATAGGAGAGAGTTTTTGATTTTGGATTTGCTGTGCAGCAATACGTTTTTCCTCCTTCTTTTTACACGCTTTCTCTCTAAGTAAAGCTTCTTGTTTTTCTTGTGCTTCTTTATGTAGTTTGACCTGCAAAGAGGTAAGTTCTTTTTTAAGCTTCAGCAATGTTTTCTCTTTTGTTTGTAGTTTTGCTGTTAGGACATTTTTTTGTTCTTGTGCTTCATGTAGCTCTTGCGTAAGTTTGGCTTGTTTTGTCTCTTCTTCTTTGGTGGTACCACAAGCATTAAACACAAAGAGTGGTATCCACAATAGTAATAAATTTCGCATAAGTATCCTAGGTCATTTGAAAGGGTTAACCTGAATTATACTATAATTTATGGAGAAAAAGTGTTAAAAATAGATAAATTGTTTATATCTACCTAGTAATTTTCTTGATACGGGAATGCTACCTATTGCATATTTTGTTTCTGTATTCATATTTGAGTCCAAATTATACAACAAGTGTATAGCATATGGTTTATGTAAAATATATGAAATTGAAAAGAGAGGCTATGATAGGTTTAACAGGAGTAGTAATGTTAAAACGAAGAGATTTTATTGTTTCAACTCTTTTGTTTGGAGTAGGTATTTCGTTAAAAGCAAAGCATACAGATGGCTTAGAGAAATCTTTTTTGGAGGTTAAAGAGGTAATTTCTGCAGTACAGGCACATATGTTTCCAGAAGGAAATATATTGCCTTCGGCCAAGGAGACAAGGGTTATTGAGTTTGTCTATGAGACAATAATGCATCCAAGTTATGATAAAGATATACGTAATTTTGTAATTAAAGGGGCACAAAATCTTATAAAAAGAGAGAAATTTTTTCTCACTCTGAGTAGTCAAGAGAGAGAAAAAGTTTTACGTAGTTATGAAGAAAGTAGCTATGGCAGTGCATGGCTTTCCCGAATAATGACTCTTACGATGGAGGGGATATTCTCGGACCCTGTTTATGGAGCAAACAGGGCAGAGTTAGGCTGGAAAAGTATAGACTCCTATGGTGGCTACCCTAGAGCAAAAGGGCGGTATTTGGAAAATGTATGATGTTGTGATCATAGGCTCTGGAGCCAGTGGTGGGGCAGTGGCATATACGCTTTGTAATGCAGGATACAAAGTAGCCATGCTAGAAAAAGGTAGGCTTATCAAGAGAGAGGAGTTTTCTAAAGATGAGTTAGCCTATTGTCGTCGTGATTTGGTAACGCCCAATCTCTTTGAGGAGTATCATACGATAGAAGAGAGAGTAGGAGGCAAATGGGTAGCCACTCCTACCTATGAGTCTGGGTGGAGTTTTTGGAATGGTAATATAGTGGGAGGCTCTTCCAACCTTATGTCGGGAATGTTGCATCGTCTGCACCCAGATGACTTTAGACTCAAAAGTAAATATGGAGAGATTAAAGGAGCCAATGTTGTAGATTGGCCTATCTCTTATGAAGATTTGGAGCCCTATTATGATTTGACAGAAGAGTTGGTGGGTATCTCTGGATATTACAAAAAACACCCTTATGAGCCACCACGAAGCCGTGCACAATTCTCTCAACCTCCTACCAAAGAGAATGCGGTAGTAAAACTGCTTGATAAGAGTTGTCAAAAACTTTCAATTCAACCATTGGTTACGCCACGAGCAGTACTCTCCCAAGACAAAGGAGGACGTAAAGCGTGTTACTACTCCAACTTTTGCGGAAGTTACGGATGTAGCTCTGGAGCCAAAGGGAGTTCTCGTGAGGCACTTGTCATGCCAGCATTGGCAACAGGCAATCTTACCTTGATGACCAACACGCATGTAAAGAGATTGGAAAGCAGTAAAGATAAAGTAACCAGTGCCATAGTAGTTGATACCATTACAGGTAGAGAGCGTAAGATAAAAGCCAAACTTTTTGTAGTAGCTGCACAAGCCCATGAGAGTGCACGGCTTTTACTAAATTCTTCCAATACCTATCACCCTTATGGTCTGGCAAATAGTTCTGGGGAATTGGGTAAAAATCTCATTTTTTCAGGAGGGGGCTCAGGACAGGGAGAGTTGCATAAAGATACACTCAAAGAGATAAGCTTTGATGCACTTATGCAAACAGGGCTCTTTGTCAACCGCTCTATTTTAGATTGGTACTTTATTGATGATTGGTGGGAGGGTAAATTTAAAGGTGGTTTGGTGGAGTTTATGTTTGAGCATCAAAATATCATTTCACGTGCACGTAAACACAACTACAGTGAGGGTAAGTTGGTTTGGGGTAAAGCATTGGGCGAACGTGTTGTCAAAAGAATGACACAACAAAAAAGTATTCGTTTTGAAATCTTTAATGACTGGCTTCCCAATGATAACTGTTTTGTCTCTCTTGATGCTACTCATAAAGATAAATATGGTATGCCCGTAGGAAAACTAAGAGTAGAGGGACACCCACAAGATTTAAAGGTAGGTAACTATATCGCAAAAAAATGTGAACAGATACTCAAAGAGATGGGTGCAAAAAACATCTCTTCAAGCATCTCCTCTGCTCCTGCACAAAATCTTGTTGCAGGAGGGTGTAGATTTGGCAATGACCCCAAAACATCTGTACTCAATAAATATTGTCAAGCACACGATGTAGATAATCTTTATGTTGTTGATGCCAGTTTTATGCCTACAGGAGGGTCAGTACCCTATACATGGACAATCTATGCCAATGCTTTTAGGGTGGCAGATTATGTGGTAAATGTACTTCAAAAGAGGGTAGCTCTTTAGCGTTCTTTTTAAGATATTTTTAAAGTCATATTTATTTTTTATTAATTGTATAGTGCTACAATGATGCATATTTTTCGGTACAAAACCCTCATATATTTCAATTTAGGATAAACAATGAAATTTTTTTATACACTACTATTTTTATTGCCACTTAGTATGCTTTGGGCAAAAACAATAAAGCATACCATTAAAAATGGTGAGACGCTCTACACCATTGCACATGCAAATCATACAACCATAGAAGAGGTACGAAAAGCCAATGGGTTAAAAAA
>JALVXW010000245.1:0-2983 GCA_027038155.1 Sulfurovum sp. | reverse complement strand
CATACCATTAAAAATGGTGAGACGCTCTACACCATTGCACATGCAAATCATACAACCATAGAAGAGGTACGAAAAGCCAATGGGTTAAAAAAAGGAGAAATCCTTAAAATAGGTAGAGTCTTAAAAGTACCTACCAATACATACTATCCCTCCTCTAAACAAAGTGTTAAGATAGCACAAAAGAAGAAAAAAACAAAACTCGTCAAAAGAGAAAAGAGACACAACAAAAAGTACGTTGCGTTGCATACATCTAAAAAGAAGAAGAAAACATCTTTCTTTTTAGATAATTTATTGTCTTTTGTCCATGCTTCAAAAAATGAAAAATCTTCTAAAATTACCGCATTGGCAAAGAAAAAGCTGGGCAGACGTTATGTTTGGGGTGCGACAGGCGAGAAAAATACTTTTGATTGTTCAGGATTTACAACATACGTATATAAGAAAAATGGTATTCATCTTCCACGTAGAGCAATAGCTCAATCTAAATATGGAAAATATGTACCAAGATCAAAACTGAAAAAAGGTGATTTAATTTTCTTTGATACTTCAAAAAGACGTAGAGGATATGTAAATCATGTAGGGATTTACTTAGGGAATGGTAAATTTATACATGCAAGCTCTGCTAAAAAAAGAGTCGTTATTACCAGCCTAAACAAAGCATTTTACTCTAAACGCTATAAAGGTGCCAGACGACCCTCTTAAGAGTCTTTATCTACTCAGCTTCTAACACTGCTCCAGCACTGGCATTGGTTACAAGTGCCCTATATTGTCTAAGCCATTTGCTTTTAAGTGGCTTGAGCAGTGGTGTAAAGTTTGCACGTCTTTTGGCTATCTCTTCATCGCTGAGGTTAGCTTGCAAAATATATTGATCTACATCGATGTAGATTTCATCACCATCTTCAAGTAGCCCTATGAGTCCACCCTCGGCAGCCTCTGGGCTAACATGACCAATACTTGCACCTCTAGTAGCTCCCGAGAATCTACCATCGGTAATCAGTGCTACTGTGTCACCTAATCCCATGCCCATAATGAGTGACGTGGGGCTTAACATCTCTTGCATGCCTGGGCCACCACGAGGTCCTTCATAGCGAATAACCACAACATTACCGTGCGTTACTTTCCCTGCCAAAATACCTTCTATTGCATCATCTTGTGAATTAAAACATACAGCAGTTCCCGTAAAGACTCTGTCTCCTGTAATCCCTGCTGTTTTTATCACGGCACCTTGAACTGCCAAGTTGCCATAAAGAATAGCGAGCCCGCCCACTTCTGAGTAAGGATTGTCAATGGTATGAATAATATTGGTGTCAATGATCTGTGCGTCTTTTACCTTTTCGTAGAGTGTTTCTCCAGAGATAGAGAGATTGTCTGCCAAAATATCATCACCACGTTTCATTATCTCATGCATGACAGCATTGACACCACCTGCTTTATTGATGTCTTCCATGTGTACCGTTGACAACGATGGAGAGATTTTAGCGATGTGTGAAACACGCTTAGAGATGGCATTGATATCTTTGAGATTAAAGTCCACTTCCGCTTCTTTGGCAATAGCCAACATATGCAGTACAGTATTGGATGAACCGCCCATAGCCATATCTACAGCAAATGCATTGCGTACAGCATTTTCATTGAGGATATTTTTCATACGGAATTTTTCACGCTCTACTGCTTCCATTTTAGCAATTTCGCAGATGCGACGTGCAGCTTTTTTGTAAAGCTCTGTCCTTTGAGGTGTCAATGCCAAAATTGTTCCATTTCCTGGAAGAGCGATACCCATTGCCTCCATAAGTGTATTCATGGAGTTGGCAGTAAACATACCAGAACAAGAACCACCACTTGGACAAGCATTGCATTCCATTTCAGTAAGGGTCTCTTCAGTGATATTTCCTGCTTCATATTCTCCTACCCCCTCAAATACAGTAGCAAGGTCAATAGGTGTACCATCATTCATATGCCCAGCAGCCATTGGACCACCAGAAACAAATACTGTTGGTACATTCACGCGTAAAGCACCCATAACCATCCCTGGAACAATCTTATCACAGTTAGGGATGGCTATCATGGCATCTAGTTTATGTGCATTCATTACAGTCTCAATAGAGTTGGCAATGATTTCACGGCTAGGAAGAGAGTAGAGCATGCCATCATGCCCCATAGCGATACCATCATCCACGCCAATAGTATTAAACTCAAAGGGCACACAGCCATTTGCACGAATTTCTTCTTTAATAACTTCTGCCACTTTGTTTAGGAAAAAATGCCCTGGAATGATTTCTATAAATGAGTTGGCCACCCCAATAAATGGTTTGGCAAAATCTTCATCTTTTACACCAGTTGCTCTTAACAAGCTTCTATGAGGTGCTCTGTCAAACCCCTCTTTAATTTCACTACTTCTCATAATTTTGAGCCTTTATAGAATATTTTTTTGGATTATAGCACAAATACTATTTACATTTAAATTTTTTTAGGCTATAATCGCACTCCAATTTTAAGATAAAACTTAGATGCGGTATAAAGATGCGGGCGTAGCTCATCGGTAGAGCATAACCTTGCCAAGGTTGGGGTAGAGGGTTCGATTCCCTTCGCCCGCTCCATAGAAAAAGTTTTATAGTTTAATTATATTTGGTGCCAGTATGCCCGAGTGGTGGAATTGGTAGACACAGGGGACTTAAAATCCCCCGGTCATTGCGACCGTGCCGGTTCAAGTCCGGCCTCGGGCACCACCATATAAGGAGCCATCGCCAAGTTGGTAAGGCCGTAGATTGCAAATCTGCTATTCACCAGTTCGAGTCTGGTTGGCTCCTCCATATCAATTGGATTTTATCTAATTTTAGATACTATTTCTTGCTTCAAACATCGGGAGATGTCAGAGTGGTCGAATGTGCCGGTCTTGAAAACCGGTGAGGGTAACACCTCCGGGGGTTCGAATCCCCCTCTCCCGGCCAGCAAATAGGCACTCTAAGCCGTACTGTCAGCCGATTTG
>JALVXW010000244.1 GCA_027038155.1 Sulfurovum sp. | reverse complement strand
GTGAACAAACGCCAATGTTGCTTCTGCTTCTGCTGATTTGAATGAGAAGAAATACTCACCCATATACATCATAAATGAGAAGAATGTTGCAATAGCAAGTACAAGTGCTAAATCACGTCTTGCTTCTTTGCTCCAGTTTCCTGATACTAAAATAAGTGCTGATGCACCAGCCATAAATGCCGCCCACATCATCTGCATCACTTCTGCAGGTGCTTGCCATAATTCTCTTGCTGAAGACTCAGCCATAATAATCGCAGTATAAAGTGTTACTGGGATAGCCAAAAATACTACAAAAGGGTATAGTGCATCATAAAGCCCCCCTTTATTGCGTCCCCATTTAGTAAGTTTACATCCTTTAAAAGGTACACCAGGAAGGCTCTCTCCTACTCCAATAATAAGCAAAATTGTCATAAGGAATACAAATAAAGATGCCATCCATGCCCCTACTGTAATTGCAGATGTCCAATGTGGGTGTAAGAAAATATTCACCATTCTATATGGGTGGTGAAGGTCTGTCAATGTAAACAATAAGAAAATATTTAAGAAAACAAATGCCAAAAGAGGCATCATCCATCTTAAATTTGGCATCTCCTCTTTTTTATGTCTATAGAGTAAAAATGCACCTATCAAGATAACACCTGTACCGATGGACTTTGCCCACATGTTTAACGTAATCATCCAACCCCAGATAATACCTGGAAGTGCTACATCTAAAGTAACTATCGCTTGTGTTGCGTGAATTGTACTTTCCATTAGTTATCTCCTTCCGTCAACTCTGATTTATAGTCTTTGTTATCAAAGTCTATAAAACTTCTATTATCATATTTCTCTTCACTCTCAAATGGTGCTAAGAATCTATCTAGTACACCATGATGTTTATCACCAATCGCTTCAAGATGTGTCACATTATTAAAGAGTCCATACCCTTCAAGTCTCTCATGTGCCAATGGATCAAGTGTCTGCGTACCACCACCCACATAGTAGTGTTTAGGTTCAGTATTCTTCTCAGGTTTACGCACTTGTACTGCACCTTGATGCTCCATAATGTATTGTGAAATATGAGAGTTATCATCTTCTACATCACCAAAAATATTGGCTTGTACTGGACAAACAACCACACATGCTGGCATCATACCAGACTCAACTCTATGTGCACAGTATGTACACTTATCTGCTGTATTTGTTTCTGGGTCCATATAGATTGCTCCATAAGGACATGCCATCATACAACCAGCACACCCAATACATCTACTGCTGTCCACATTGACAATTCCATTCTCTAAATAGTGTAACGCTGATACTGGACAGATACGCTCACATGGTGCAGATTCACAATGGTTACAACGCAATGGTGTAAATGATCTTGATGTATCTGGGAATGTCCCGATATCAATATATTTTACACGCAAACGCCATGTACTAAGTGGCACTTCATTTTCCACCTTACACGCTACCTCACAACCTTTACAACCCATACATAGGTTAAGGTCAACTAAGAAACCTAATTTCATGCTTCCTCCTTAAATTTTAGCTTTGCTTATAATAGTTATAAGCATCAATTATTCTAATGAATATTAAATTTTTCATCAATCTAGTTTATTCTACTTTGCTTTAAGCAATGATTATTTTATTATGATTTTATCTACTTTTTATACTTTATGCTATAATTTGAACTTTATATATCAAAAAAAATGATAATATTCATTCATTCTATTTAAATTTACTCTATTAATCTTTGTAAGATTTTTATCATACCTCATTAATCTTCTTTTGATACTTTACTATCTTCTTTGTTTTTATTTCATCCTCTTGCAAAACCTATAGGGAACCTCTAAAAATAGGTGATACCCACAACATCTCTAGCTTTTCTCTAGGCTAGGCACTCTTTTGCAACCCTAGCCTTAGCTAAGGTAAAAAAGAGTAACAACGCATAGAGGAAAGCTAGAGATGCCCAAAGGGTGGG
>JALVXW010000243.1 GCA_027038155.1 Sulfurovum sp. | reverse complement strand
TATTTTCAAACGCTTTTGCAAGCAGCGTAAGGGGTTTGAGCATATTGGTTTCAAAGGGCATATCTTTTGTGTCTAAAGCACACTCTGAAGTATCAAATTTTTCTAAAAACTGGAGTAGATTTCCCTCTTCTTTTTGCCGTTTATAAATATCCCAACCATAGGTGACAAGAGCAATAATTAATGCAATGACAATAATGAGCAAGATACTAAAAAGAGGATCGTCATAGGCTGGTAATATCTGTTCCAAAAGCAGTTCCTCGTTTTATGTGGTAAGAGATTATACCAAATTAGATATAATTCTTCTATGATAGATAATGCCTCCATAGAATCTTTAAAAAACAGTATCGATATTGTAGATGTGATAGGTAGCTTTATAGAGTTGCGTAAAGCAGGTGCAAACTACAAAGCAAACTGCCCTTTTCATGGAGAGAAAACACCCTCTTTTGTGGTAAGCCCAAGCAAACAGATATATCACTGTTTTGGGTGTGGTGTGGGTGGTGACAGCATTAAGTTTGTCATGGAGCTAGAGAAGCTCTCGTACCCTGAAGCCATAGAGAAGCTGGCATCTATGCACAACTTTTCATTAACCTATACCAAAGGCAGTTCAGACTACTCTGATGCCAAACGTGTTTTAGAAGCCATAGGGCAATGGTATGTAAAAAATCTCAATCAAAATCCTACAGCTATGCAGTATTTATTCAATAGAGGGGTAAGCCAAAGTTCTATAGAGCGTTTTGAGATAGGCTATGTACCTTCAGGACAGCAGGTGATGCAGTTTTTAACGTCGGCACTTTTGCCTCTACCTACAGCAGCAGAAGCAGGTATTATCGCACAGAGTGAAAATGATCAGGGGTATTATGCGCGATTGGTAGAGCGTATTACTTTTCCTATCTACTCGGCCAGTGGCTCTATTGTTGGATTTGGAGGGCGTACTATTACGAACCATCCTGCAAAGTACATTAACTCTCCTCAGACAAAACTTTTTAATAAGTCTCGTTTGCTTTATGGGTACCATTTAGCCAAGGAGAGCATCTATAAAAACAAAAAAATTATTGTGTGTGAGGGGTATTTGGATGTAGTCATGTTTCATCAAGCAGGCTTTACAGAAGCAGTTGCAGGAATGGGAACAGCACTGACGACAGAGCATCTACCGATGTTACGCAAGGGTGACCCCAAAATCATTTTGGCATACGATGGAGACAAAGCAGGAGTAGCTGCTGCACTTAAAGCTGCACAGATGCTCTCTGTGGCTGGTTTTGATGGAGGGGTAGTACTTTTCCCTGATGGTCAAGACCCAGCAGACCTCATAGCCAAAGGGCAGAGTGAAGTAGTAGCGAAGTTACTGCGTGAAGCGAAACCATTTATCCCTTTTGTGTTGGAAAAAATAGTCGAACAGTATGATTTGCATGATCCTAGATCCAAAGAGGCAGGGTTTGGTGCAGTCAAACAGTATATAGACAGACTCTCTCCCATCATCAAAGATGCATACATTCCTACTGCGGCAACACTATTGGGACTCTCTCCTGGTTTTTTTGGCTCACAGGCAAGAGCAGAACGAGCTAGAGACAATTTTGCCCAACAAAGAGAGGATGTGGCACAGCTTAGTATCTTGAAAACACTTATTGAAAAGCCTGCATTGATTGACAATGTGTTGGCAGTACTTGATGTTAATATGTTTGGAGAGTATGCAGGACTTTTTTCTGCACTGATAAAGGGTGAAAAGGATAATCCAGGATTGGTAGGCTTAAGCGTAGATGAGCGTTTTGAAGTCATGAATGAAGAGGAGCTTAACAGTGTATTGCGTAATTTTCTTATCAAACACTATGACATAAAGCTTAAAAGCATCGCCTCTTCTCAGCACATTCCTTTTGAGAAAAAGAGCTATCTTATTCGTAAAATACGAACCGATATCATCCCAAGGCTCAAAAAGGGTGAACTGGTTGCATTTGATTTAAACATTTAA